>CAJXHQ010000006.1 GCA_913054485.1 uncultured Paracoccaceae bacterium | reverse complement strand
GTGCGTGACGAACAGTTTGGGGTCATTCTACCCAATCGAGAATTGGAAACTCTCCCCGACTGAGGGGCGCAGCGATGCGCCCCTTTTTTGCGCCCCGTCATGCCCCCCAATAATGATCGAGGCGGAAGCATTGCGATTTGGCGGTCAGCTCCCTTCTCCGCCCGCCATTTGAAGAACTTCCCCAAGAACCGAGATTGCCACTGTATAGGGATTGCGTGACGAGGGGATAATGCCGATCGGACCGCGCAGGTGTGCCAGGTCGGGGGCCCAGAGGCGGGTTCAGGTCCAAAAACGGCGATCCGCACCCGTAGCGCAGCTGCCCCGGCACGGCGTCCGTGAGGCAGTCACGCGCCTGCAATGCCAGATCGGCGTCGATGCATCCCGAAGACACCGTGCCCACGCGGGTGCCATCCGCGTGGAAAGCCATTGCCGCGCCAACGGGCAGATACAAAGCCCTTCGACACCGGTGATGATGGCGAGAACACCCGCTCGCAATGCGCGCGCAACGCGTTGAAGGGGTCAGCCATAGGGTCGCAGGTGTTCATAGCGGCGTCGGTCTTTCGCGAAACGGTGTCGGCGGGTGACGGCGAGGACCGTGTGCAGTTTCCAGCGCATCGCCCGTGCGCAACAAGGTGCATTCGTCGAAATGCGCCGCAGCCAGTTGCAGACTGAAAGGCAGGCCTTCGGGCGAAAACCCACAAGGCAGCGCCAGCGCGGGGTGGCCCGTCACGTCGAAGGGCATTGTCGGATAGGGGCTTGTCAGAAAAGGGAAGAGCGCGCCGGCCGCGTCGAAATCCTTGGCGGGTGTGAATTGATTTGCGCTCAGCAACAGGTCGCAGTCATCGAATAACGCCGACATCTGCGCGGTTAGCCTGGCACGCAAAGCCTGCGCGCGCAGCAAATCGTCGGCGCTCAGGAAAGCGCCAAGCTGCATCCGCATCCGCGTCAGCCTGCCATAGTCCTGCGGCGCATCGCGCAGCCCGCGCCCGTGGATCGAAAACCCTTCGGCCAGAAGGATCACCCGACCGCAGGTGTTGAGCAGTTCGAGCGGCGGCGCCTTGACTTCGCGCACATCCGCGCCGAGATCGCGCAGCATGTCCATACTCTCTTCGAGCGCGCGGCAGATCGCGGCGTCGGCGTGGTTTTCATACCAATCGCGGATCACTCCGACCCGCAGCCCGCGAATGTCGCCTGTGAGCGCGTCGGCGTAGCGCGGGACAGGACGTTTGGCGCTGTTGGGATCGGCGGGATCATGGCCCGCGATGGTTTCCAGCACCAGCGCCGCATCGCGCACGGTGGCGGTCATCGGGCCGAGGTGATCCATGGAATGGGTCAGCGGGTAGACACCGCTCAGGCTAACACGGCCGAAGCTGGGCTTCAGTCCCACCACGCCGCAATCCCCTGCAGGCATACGAATCGAGCCGCTTGTATCCGTGCCCAAAGCCGCAGCGCAGAGGTCTGCGGCCATGGCCGCGCCGCTGCCCGAAGATGACCCGCCGGGGATATGCGCCGTGGCCCAGGGGTTGCGCGCAGGCGGGAAGGGCGGGTCGTGGGAGGGGCCGCGGAAAGCGAACTCGTGGGTGGCAAGTTTGCCCAGCGTGACCACGCCCGCCGCTTTCAGCTTCGCCACGGCGAAGGCATCGGCGCGCGGGCGGTGATCGCGGCAGCGTCGGGAATGGCAGGTGGTGGGCAGGCCCGCGCTGTCGATAACATCCTTGAACGCCATGGGAATGCCGTGCAAGGGGCTGAGCGGCGCGCCTGTCGCCTGTGCTGCGTCACGAGCCGCATCGGCCCGTTCTGCGGTGCGCAGGGCATCATCGGCGCATAGACTGACATATGCATGCAGCTTTGGTTGCGCTGCTTCGATCCGCTGGAGATAGGCACGGGTCAGTGCCACGGAGTTCAGCGACCCCTCGGAAAGACGGGCAGAGGCGTCGGCGAGGGTGGACGCGGGAAGCGGCGGCAGGGGAGATAGGGCGGTCACGGGCGCGGCTCCACCGACAGATCGGGCAGTGCATTGACCATGGCGCGCAAGGCCCGATAACCGTCGAATAGCTCGCGCGTTTCTTTTGCACTCAAGCGCAAACCGAAAGTAGCCGCCATTTGCGCAAAACCATCCGCGTCCATGGCGGCGGCATCTCCTGCGTCTTCACTTGCTGCATCACTTGATTCTCGGCTCATCTTGTGGACCTCCTTTGCGCAAAGCCTCGCTCCACGGGCTGCAAGAGACTAGGCAGACAGGCCCCGCGCCAACAGCGGGCGACGGGGAATAGGAGCCGTGACTGCGAGTGGATAATGGCACCGGCGATGGTCTCGTCCCGCATTCTCCACCGCTGGTATCCACTCCTGCCAACAGGCTGGCGATTGTAGGGATTTTGCACGCGGCCTAGCCTTGGGGCGTCAAACATCACCCAGAAATACCAAACACACAGGGCACAGAGGGGAGCACAGCATGCAGATTTGGGATGACGTCATCTGCGACGAGGACAAGAAACGTTACGCTCATGCGGGGTTCGCAGGATCGGTCGGCATGGGCGCGCGGCCTGCTTTGCTGATCATCGACGTGCAATATCGCACCATCGGCACCAGACGTCAGCCTTACTGGCAATCGATCGAGGAATACCCAAGCTCCTGCGGCGAGACCGGGTGGCGCGCCGTCGACCATCTGCGTGGGCTGCTTGGCCATTTCCGCGACAAGGGCCTGCCCGTGCTTTATCCCCACGTCGCGCCGAAGGATGCGCGCACGGATGGAGGGCGGCTGGCCACAAAGATGTCGGCGCTGATGGGGATCGACGCACGCGGCTATGATTTCGTCGAAGAGGTGGCCCCTGAAGCGGGCGATGTTCTGATCCCGAAGAAACACCCGAGCGGCTTTTTCGGCACGCCGCTGACCAGCCATCTGATCGACCTCGGCGTGGATACGGTGGTTGTCACAGGCTGCACGACCAGCGGCTGCGTGCGCGCCTCCGTGGTAGATGCTTTCTCACATAATTTCCGCGTAATTGTGCCGCATGAATGTTGCTACGACCGCGTGGCGACCTCCCATGCGACGAGCCTTTGGGATATGAACGCGAAATATGCGGATGTGGTTCCCGTGGCCGAGGTCGAAGCGGCGGTCAGGGCGCTCTAAAAATGCCGTTCACTTGCGTGAAACCAAGTTACACCACCTGCCCGAAGATCCGGCCTTCGGGCAGGAAACCGTTTCGCACCATGTGCTCGAAAGGCGGGTAGGAGGGGATCGCCCCGCCGCTGACCATGATGTCGCCCATCCTGCGATAGGCCTGCTGCGACAGGCAGGGTCTGCGCGCCCAGACACCCATGTCGGTGTAACGGGTGATTGCGCGGGTCAGTTGTCCGTGATCCAGATTCCCGAATTCCGGTTGGGCAAAGAAGGGCGCGATCTCGCGGGCGATTTGTGCTGCAGAAAGATCGAACAGCTGCGTCTGGCTACGCGCCAGCACCCGCATTACCGCGCCGCACAGATCAGTGTTTTTTGCGGCGAAATCGGTGGTTGTTACCAGCGAGGAGAAGGCGATATCCGCTGCATCCGCACCGCGATACCACAGGTGGCCATTGCCTTGGCGCAACGCGTGGTCAGTATAGGGCTCCATGACCTGGATGACGTCGACCAGCCCAAGCTTCAGGCGGCGGATGCTCTCGGCCATGGGGGCAGGTGCGGCGGGGATCAAACGCGCAGGCTCCAGACCCGCCTCGCGCAGTTCGTGGTGCAGCATGAGCCGTGGCGTCGGTGCTTCGTTGGCGATCCCGACGTGCAATGACATCAAATCGCCTAAAGTGAAGTCGTGCCGCGGCTTCGCCCCGATCAACACAAACGGATTGCGTGCCACGATTTGCCCAAAACAGATCAGTGGGCAAGCCTGATCCTCGGCGTGGTTCATCATGACGCGGGCGGGTCCGCCGATGTAGATATCCGCTTCGCCGCGCAACACCGATTGCGGCGCGCTTGCGGCGTCGGCCGCAATGCCCATGGCAACTTCAAGCCCCACCCGCTGCCATTCCCCGCGCGCCTGCGCGAGGTAGAAAGGCAGGTAAAGCAGGGATCGCATGGTTTCGGTTACATGGATTTTCATCGCGCGCGCCTTAGAAAGTCATGAGGTTTGGGAGGAACAACACGATGCCGGGAAACGCGATCAGCAGCCCGAGCGTGACCACATCGGTGGCGAGAAAGGGGAAGACCCCGCGGAACACTTCACCCAAAGAGATCGGCACGGGAGAGGCACTGCGCACCACATAAACATTGAGCCCGACGGGCGGTGTCATCAGCGACATTTCCGCCAGCTTGATCGAAATGACGCCAAGCCAAATCGGATCGAAACCCGCGCCGGTGAGCACAGGGAACATCACGGGCAGGGTTATGACCATGATCGCCATGGGTTCGATGAACATCCCCAAAAAGAGGTAAAGCAGGGCAAAGGCGAGCAGGTAGCTGTAGGGCGACAGGCCAAGGTTGAGCAGGCCGTCGGTGATGTCTGCGATCAGCCCCGTGTAGCTGAGGAAACGGGCAAAAAGGACACCGCCGATGACGATCAGGAAGATGACCGAGGTGGTGACGCCCGCGTCTTTGAAGGCTTCGGTCATTCCTTTGCGCGTCAGCCGTTTGCGGGCCACCACGATCAAAAAGGCACCGAAAGCACCGATCGCACCCGCATAGGTCGGAACGAAGAGGCCCGAGTAGATACCGCCGAGCACCACTGCGAAGAGCAGCGTGATGCCCCAGACCCCGCGCAGGGCCCGCAGGCGGTCGCCCCATGTGATGGTGTATTCGGCGGGTGGGGCCAGCTCGGGCCGGCGCTTGGCGCGCAGGTAGATATTGCCAATATACATGAAGCCGGAGAGCAGCCCCGGCACCAGGCCCGCGATCAGCAATGTGGCAATCGGTTGCTCGGTGATGATCGCGAAGACCACCATCAGGACCGAGGGCGGAATCAGCGAGGCCAGCGTCCCCGAGGCCGCGATACAGCCTGCGCTCAAACCTTTATCGTAACCGAATTTCGTCATCTCAGGCATGGCGATGCGGGTGAAAACGGCCGCGTTGACTACGGTCGATCCCGACGCAGCGCCGAAGGCCGCAGAGGCGACGGTGGTGGCGATGGCCAGCCCGCCCGGCAGCTTGCCGAGCCAGTCATGGGCGGCGCGGTAGAGGTCCGTCGTCAGCGAGGCTTGCGTCGCCAGCGCCCCCATCAAGATGAACAGCGGAATCACCGCGAGTGCGAATTCATTGGTGGTGTTGAAGGGCACAGTGGCCAATTGCGCCAGCGCGGCCTGCGGTCCGATAGCCAGCGCCATGCCCAGCAGGCCGCTCAGTCCAAGGGCCACACCGATATGCACGGAACCGATCAACATGACCAAGAGGGCGATGCTGACGATTATTGCGGTCAGTTCTAGTTCGAGCATCTGCCCATTCCTTTTCTACTTGTTCGAAATGTCACGCGCGTGCTTCGGTCTCGATTTCCCGCCGGATTATCGGAGGCGTGCGCTAGTGTCTGTCCCGAGAACTCGGGCCCTGTGTCGTCGTGTTCCGACCCGCTCAGGGGCGCGATTCAGCGGGCTGCCAGACCGCGCGCAAAGAGACGCGCAGATCCAGGACGAGTTGCTCCAGCAACAACGTCGCACCCGCCAGAAGGATCGCACGTGTGGGCCATAGAGGCAGACGCACGATGCCGAAGGTGGCCTCGGAAATGCGCCAGCTGAACATCAGCTCACCCCATGCCTGCCACGCCAGAAGGCCGAAGAAAACCAATGCCAGCACTTGGCCGAACACGTCGAAACCGGCCTGAACGCGCGGCCCCATATGAGTGTAGAGCAGCTCAACACGGATGTGGCTGCCGCGCGTCTGGGCATATGCGAGACCACCAAAAACCACCAAGACGATGGTGCTCTCTGTCAGCTCCAAGGCACCAGGGAGGGGCGTGCCCAGAAATTGGGTGCCGATCACATCGGCGGTCCCCAGCAGCATGGACACAAATGTGCCAAACCCACCAATGAGCAAAATTGTCAAAGTCAGTTTCTCAAAGGCGGATTTGGCAGCGGTCATGGTTGTGTCGTCCTGTTGCTGAGGGTATTTTGGTGAGCGCGCGAGGGTTTGCGCGCAGTTACTCGGATGCTGCGAGCTGGGCTTGCCAGAAGTCGGCGACGGCGCGGGCTTGTTCACCCTTTCCGAGTTCGGACATCTCGCTCACCCATTCCTCAAGAAAGTCAGGCGCCGCCGCTTTCCACTTCGCCATCTCATCGGGCGAAATTTCAGAGAAATTCCCGCCGCCCTCCTTGATCCGTGCCATGGCCGCCACTTCATAGGCATTCGACCACTGGATGTACTCGGGCTGCGTTTCAGCCGCGACTTCGAGTATGATATCCTGAATATCCGAAGGCAGCTTGTCCCAGGTGCGGGTGCCCATTACGATGATATGACCGGCGATGGACATGACGGGACCGCAATTAAACTTGGCAACCTCATACCAGCGGTTCGAGGCAATCACCCCGCGGCTGAGGAAGGAATAGTCCAGAGTACCCCGTTCCAGCGCCTCGTAGATATCCGTTGTCCCGACCGTCACAGGTACGCCGCCCACAGCGCTGTGCGCGCGTGGCACATCCGCGCCGAAGCTGCGGATTTTCCGCCCGTCTAGCCCCTCGACCGTCGTACAATTGGCGTCTTTGCCGGTCATGTAGTAGCTGCCCAGCGGTTGGTGCATCAGGAACTGCAAATTCATGCGATCCAGTTCTTCAGCGAAATAGGGCAAGGCTTTGTATGATGCGTTCGACACTTCCACAGCCTGTGCCGTGGAGGAGAAAACGAAGGGCAGTTGATAGGCTTTCCAGAACAAAAGCTGGTCGGCGTAGAAGCCTGGAATACCCGACGCCATGTCCACGGCACCGCGCCCCGTGAGCGTCAGGACTTCGTTGGCCTTGCCAAGTCCGCCTGCATAGACGATTTCGATTTCCACGCGCCCGCCGGTGCGTTCTTTGATCTCCTCGGCGAACCCTTTTTCCATCTCCAGGAAATCTGAATTCGGTAGATAATGCGCCCACCGAAGCTTGAACTCAGCCTCCGCATGGGCCGCAGTGCCAAGCATCGCCGCCACCGACAGCGTCGCCGCCGTCGCAAATTTCCGCAAAACACCGTGCGTTGAATTGTCCGTCATTTCTTGCTCCCATTTGTTGAAACGCGCATGGCGTTAGGAGCAAATCCTAGGTTGGAGCTTTATTTATCATCAAGGCGCGTTGTAGCGGCTTCACTATTCACCCTTAGTAAGCAATTGGGCCAAAGTCCCCCCGCGCTCGCAGCTCTTGTGGCCAACAAGAACGGCCACCCTCAATGCTCTCTGAGGGGCGTTGTTGCAGAACTCTGTCAATGAAGGATTCACTTTGTGAATCCAAGCGGTTAGATGGCCCGCATGACCAAGCCCCCAGCCGTCCGCTACCGCACGACGAACTGGCCCAGCTGGTGAGCCATTGAAGGCGCCATTTCTTCGAGTTTGGGATGGAGGAAGTTTTCATGACGGTCGAAGAACGAGACATCCAACGTAAACTTAGAGTACTTCAACATGCCGAGAAGATCGGCAACGCCCGTAAAGCATGTCGGTATTTCTGCATTGGCAGATCCAGCTATTATCGATGGCGAGCTGCGTATCAAAAGCATGGCGAAGCTGGCCTGAAGAATGCCAAGTCAATTCCCAAAAACCCAGCCAACCAAACGCCGACCGAGATTGTTGAGAAAGTTCTTTATCTTCGTCGCAAATACCATCTTGGGCCCATTCGGATCGTCTGGTATTTGGCGCGCTATCACGACATCAAGATCTCAGATGCCGGGGTTTACCGCATCCTAAAACGCAACGGCCTCAATCGACTGCCCAGGGGCACGCGGATGCGTAAATTGCACACCAAGCGGTATCAAAAACAAGTTCCGGGTCATCATATCCAAGTCGATGTTAAGTTCCTGACCTTCAAAGGGAAACGCGGTGAGAAGGTGCGCCGCTTCCAGTATACTGCGATTGATGATGCAACCAGGGTTCGCGCCCTAAAAGTCTATGAAAAACACACGCAGGCAAACGCGATCAATTTCATTGACCACATCGTCGAAAAATTCCCCTTCCGCATTCGTGAAGTGCGGACGGATAACGGCCATGAGTTCCAAGCAAAGTTTCCTTGGCATGTTGAAGACCTCGGCATCAGGTACGCCTACATCAAACGTGGCACGCCCCAGCTCAATGGCAAAGTCGAACGTCCCCACCGATCAGATCAACAGGAGTTCTTTCAGCTTCTGAGCTACAAGGACGATGTCGATCTGGAAGCGAAGCTGGACGAATGGGAGCGCTTTTACAACTTCGCCAGACCACACGGCGCTCACAACGGGCAGACCCCTTACGAAGCCCTTAGAGACAAGCTACAGTAACTTCACAAGTGTCCCGCCGGTCTGTCCAGGTTACACCCGTCACTTCCGCAAGTGACCACGGCAGTGCATTTTCACGCTTGGATTCTTCGCTAGAGACACTTCAGATCGAAACCCAAGCTGCGTTCTCACGCGAGGATTTCACACAGGCATCAATAAACTGGACACCCGCCAACCCGTCCAGAACGGTCGGAAAATGGACGTCCGGAGAAAGAACCGCCCCAGTGTAACGCGCTCGAATAGCTTCGGCTGCCTCTGTATAAAGATTGGCGAATGCCTCCAAGTACCCCTCCGGGTGACCGCCGGGCGTGCGGGTCAGGCGTGCTGCTGTTTGGCTGGCCCCTGCGCCGCCGCGGGTCAAAAGGCGCTTCGCTTCGCCGAAGGGTGTATGCCAGAGATAATTCGGATCTTCCTGTGCCCATTCAATTCCGCCCTTGGAACCGTAAATCCGAATTTTCAGGGCGTTTTCGTTTCCGGGCGCGACCTGACTAGACCATAGCATACCGCGGGCTCCGCCTTTGAAACGCAGCATAACATGTGCGTTGTCATCCAGCCTGCGGCCCGGGACAAAGCTTTGCAGGTCAGCCGAGAGGCTTTCAGTCTCAAGCCCTGTCATGAAGCTCAGCAGGTTGAACGCATGCGTGCCAATGTCGCCGACACAACCGCCTGCACCAGAGCGCGCCGGGTCTGTGCGCCACTCTGCCTGTTTGTTTTCGTTGACTTCCTCGGCTTCTGTGAGCCAGTCCTGCGGGTATTCCGCTTGAACCACGCGAATATCCCCCAAAAGGCCGGAGGTAATCATGTCCCGCGCTTGCCGGACCATTGGGTAACCGGTGTAATTGTGGGTCAGGATGAACAGTGCATCCGAAGCCTCCGCCGTTTTCACCAGTTCTTGCGCATCCTTCAGTGTCGCAGTCAGCGGCTTGTCGCATATCACATTGATCCCCTGCTTCAGGAATGCGCGGGCCGCCGGCGCGTGCATGTGATTGGGGGTCACGATTGCTACAGCTTCGATGCCATCGTCACGCGCGGCTTCGAGAACGGCCATGGTTTCAAAGTCATCATATGTGCGCCCAGGGTCCAGACCCAGCGCCGCTCCGGAAGCCCGGGCTTTTTCCGGTGTCGATGACAGCGCGCCTGCGATCAGGCTATATTCGCCGTCAATCCGTGCTGCAATCCTGTGAACCGCGCCGATGAAGGCGTCGTTTCCGCCGCCAACCATGCCAAGCCGTATAGGCCGTTGTCCTGTCATATCAGTCTCCCAGTCCCAGCATGCGCCGGTTTGCGGCCTCATCAGTGCCGCCGTCCGCGAAATCGTCGAAAGCCTTTTCGGTGACCCGGATAATATGATCCTTGACGAACTGCGCTCCTTCGCGGGCACCGTCCTCCGGGTGTTTCAGGCAGCATTCCCATTCAACCACGGCCCAGCCATCAAAATCATTGGCTGCCAGTTTGGAAAAAATGGCGCCGAAGTCGACCTGCCCGTCACCAAGCGAGCGGAACCTCCCTGCCCGGTTGGTCCAGCCCTGATATCCAGAATAAACCCCTTGGCGGCCGGTCGGGTTGAACTCAGCATCTTTGACGTGGAACATCTTGATCCGGTCTTTGTAGATGTCGATGTTGTCGAGATAGTCGAGACACTGCAGCACGTAATGCGACGGATCATAGAGCATGTTGGCGCGCGGGTGGTTGCCGACCCGGTCCAGAAACATTTCGAAGGTCACGCCATCGTGCAGATCTTCACCGGGATGGATTTCGTAGCAGACATCAACACCCATGGTCTCTGCATGGCCCAGAATGGGCCTCCAGCGGCGGGCCAGTTCATCAAAGGCGGTTTCGACAAGGCCAGCAGGGCGCTGCGGCCAGGGGTAGATATAAGGCCATGCCAGCGCGCCGGAGAATGTTGCATGGGCGCCAATGCCCAGATTGTAACTGGCGGTAATGGCAAGTTTCACCTGTTCGACCGCCCAGGCCTGGCGGGCCTGCGGGTTACCCTGCACCCCAGGTGCGGCAAACCCGTCAAAGGCGGTATCGTAGGCCGGATGGACAGCGACCAGCTGGCCCTGAAGGTGCGTCGAAAGCTCAGTGATTTCCACTCCGTTGGCGCGGGCCACGCCGACCAGCTCCTCGCAATAGGCCCGCGAACTTGCCGCTTTGGCGAGATCGAATATGCGGCCGTCCCAGCTGGGCACCTGCACACCCTTGTAACCGCAGTCCGCTGCCCATTTCGTTATGCTGTCCCAGCTGTTGAATGGGGCTTCATCACCGGCGAATTGGGCCAGAAACAGCGCGGGTCCTTTAAGCGTCTTCATTGTCAAATCCTCCTGTTGGCGGAGAGGGGCACGGATGCCCCTCTCCCTGCTTCTCGTTCAGGTCTTAAAAAGGAGAGTCTGGGAAGTAGAACGAGGCAGCATTCTCAGGCGTGATCAGGGTCGCACCCAGGATGTAGCGGCCGGCCACCGGGCCGTTCGACTTAAAAGAAGCAACGGTCACATCCATGGCCGTGGCAATCATCGAGGGCGGGTAGAGAACGTCCACCGGCACCAGGGTCTCGCCGTCCATGATGGCTTTGATGGTCTCTTTCATGCCGGCGCCGCCAACAACAAACATACCGTCGCCGTCACGGCCTGCTTGTTTCAGAGCGGCCACAACACCAATTGCGATGTCGTCATCCTGCGCCCAAACCGCGTCGATATCGGGAAAGCGGCTGAGAAAATCCTGCATCACTTCGAAGCCGTCGTCGCGGTTCCAGTTGGCGTGCTTGTGGTCCAGCACATTGACGCCGGAGCCCTCCATTTCAGCCATGAAGGCATCAAAACGCTCGTTGTCGATCAGCGTCGGGATGCCGCGCAGAACCACGATATTGTCGCCCTCTTTCAGGCGGGTTTTCATATAGACTGCGGATACCCGGCCCAGTTCAGGGTTGTTGCCGGCAACATAAATATCCTCGATCCCCGGCTGGCTCAGCCCGCGGTCGACCACGGTGATCGTCGCTCCCGATTTCTTGACGTTCAAAACCGGGTCGGTCAGGGGTTCGGATTCAAACGGCAGCACCACCAGGGCGTCGATCTGGTGGACCGAGACCAGGTCTTCCAGGGCGCTGGCCTGTGCGCTGGGATCAGGAGAGTTCACCAGGATCATATCGACATCGGGGTACAGCGCCTCGATCCGTTTTTCCGCCTGTTCCGCGTGCCAGTTCATGCCGGCCGCCCAGGCGTGGGTTGGTGTCGGATAGCTGACACCGATCTTGATGGTTTCCGCACCGGCAAAGGTGGCCGTCATGGCCAAAGCGCCAGTCAGGGCCATTGCGCTGATTGTGTTGAGTGTTTTCATTGGACTCTCCTCCCGAGAATTTGGGCGCACCTTTCCTGTCCGGTGGCGCCCGGTTTGGTATTTTACGGTGGGGACAGGCCCCCGGTTCTGTCGTGGTTCCTTAGGTTTTCTGGGCCTTGGATTTGCCCCAGTCACCGCGCTGCAGCCAGACTGCGATGATGATGATCAAGCCTTGCATGGTGCCGTTCAGATAATTGGAAATCAGATCGGTGAAGTTCAGAATGTTACCGATAGTGGTCAGGATCAGCGCCCCCAGTATGGTGCCGCCGATCCGGCCATAGCCGCCCTTCAGCACGGTGCCGCCAATGATCACCGCGGCGATCGCCTCCAGTTCCCACAGCACCCCTGTTGACGAGGATGCCGACCCCAGGCGGGGCACATAGATGATGGTTGCCAGCGACACGCAGAGCCCCTGGATGACGTAGGTCATGGTTTTGACCCGGTCGACCTTGATAGCGGAATACTTCGCAACCGCCTCGTTCGATCCGATGGCCGTGCAGTAGCGGCCAAAGGCGGTGCGATTCAGCAAGAGCCAGCCGAGGATGGCCACAACGATGAACACCCAAACCGGGATCGGCAGGCCAAGAAAGCTGCCGTAATACACGGGCCGGTAGATGCCGCGAATGGCCAAATCCAACGACAAGCTGCCGCCACGGCAAAATAGGTGACTAACGAGCGGTAGATGCCCATGGTGCCCAGTGTCACAATAAAGGCCTCGATCTTGCCCTTGGTGGTCAGAACCCCGTTGATCCAGCCGGCACCGATGCCCAGCAGGATCGAGCAGCCGCAGCCCAGCAGCACCGTGGCCAGGCCTCCGCCAAAGGTTTCGACCGCATTATTCATGATGATGATCATCACTCCGGCGATAGCCGCTGCCATGGAGCCGACAGACAGGTCGATGCCACCCGCCGTAATGACAAAAGTTGCGCCGACCGCAATGATCCCGATAAAGGCCGAGCGGGTCAGCAGATTGGAGATGTTCCCCTCACTTAGAAACGCCGGGTTCAACACGAAACCGATGATGCAGAGCAGTATCAAGGCAATCGCCGGACCGGCCGTCTTGATATCGAAAGTCATCCGTTTTTCCTTATCAAGGCTGCCGTTTGCCAAAACAGTCATTCCTTGCCCTCCTGTTTCAGACCGGCGGCATAGCGCACGATTTCATTTTCGTTGATGTCATCGCCGGTCAGCACACCCATGATCTGCCCGTCCCGCATCACCACAACACGGTGGCTGATGCCAATGATCTCGGGCATCTCAGACGAGATAACGACCACAGAGACGCCCTCGGCGGCGAGAGCCGCGATGAAGTGATAGACCTGCTGTTTGGTGCCCACGTCGATGCCGCGGGTCGGTTCGTCAATGATGACCACCTGCGGGTCGGTCTCCATGACCTTGGCCAGCAACAGCTTTTGCTGATTCCCGCCTGACATGTCGCCGGTGTTGATTTTCGGGTCCCGGGTCCGGATGTCGAAGCGGCGGATCGCACGTGTCAGGGCCTCTTCTTCTGCCTTGCGGTCCAGCCCGAAGCGCCGGATGAACTTTGGCAGCGCAAACAGCGTCAGGTTGGGCTGCATCTGCTTGTCCAGAAGCAACCCTTTGGCCTTCCGGTCCTTGGTCAGATAGGCGATTCCGGCATCCCGGGCGGCAGCCACCGAGGCAAAGCGCACCGATGCCCCCTGGAACAGGACCTCGCCGCTGCTGATCGGATCGAGGCCGCAAACCGCTTCGAAAACGGCGGTGCGCCCTGCCCCGATCAGGCCGGAGAATCCCAGAATTTCACCACGGCGCAAATCAAAGCTGACATTCCGCACCCCGTCGGCGCAGAGATTGCGGACTTCCAGCACCCGGTCCTCATCCACATCCGCCTCATGCATGGGCGGGTAAAGATCAGAAAGCTCCCGTCCAACCATCATTTGGGCCATGGCATCCGGTGTCAGGTCGCTGGCATCCTTTGTGGCAATCCACTGCCCGTCCCGCAGGATCGTGATCCGGTCAGCAATCTGTTTCACTTCGGACAGCTTGTGAGACACGAAAACAATCGCGACACCGGTTGCTTTCAGTGCTTCGACCTGACGGAAGAACAGTTCGGTCTCAGCTTCGGTCAGCACCGCGGTGGGCTCATCCATGATGAGAACCCGCGCCTTGCGGCTGATCGCCTTGACGATTTCAACCATCTGTTTCTCGGCGATCGACAGATCAGAGATCCGGGCCGAGGGCGCAATATCCAGACCGATATCGGCCAGATAGCCCTGCACCTTTTCCCGCATCGCCTCGCGGTTCAGAATGCCGTTCCTGGTGATTTCCCGCCCAAGAAAGATATTCTCTTCGACCGTCATTTGCTCGGCCAGATTGAGTTCCTGATGAATCAGAACAATGCCAAGCCTTTCGGCCCCGCCATTGTCGGGCAGATCGGTTTCTGCCCCGTCAAACAGGATCCGGCCCGACGTCGGTGCATGAAATCCCGACAGAATTTTCATTAACGTGGATTTTCCGGCACCATTTTCACCGATAAGGGCGTGCACCTCTCCCGGGCGGATATCCATATTGATACTGAACAGCACCGGCACAGACCCGAAGGATTTGCTGATACGATCCGCTTCCAGCACGGTATAAGTGTTGGTTTGCCCGTCAGGCATATCGTCTCCCCCCTGCACTTATGCGCTCCTCCAGCGCTGTGCTATTTTGACCTATGTAAACCTTTTCATCAATCATGTAAACCTTTACATACGAGCATGTAAACCTTCTCACTGGTTGACTTTCACGGTATAGACAGACCTAAGAGGCTGGAAAGATGCGCAGATTCCGCCCCGCCAGCCACCGGGCGAAGGACCAAAACTTTGAGCAGATCTCCCGACCGCCCAGCCACCATCGAAGACGTTGCAAAGCTCGCCGGCGTGTCGATCGCAACCGTCAGCCGGGCGATTCGAACACCGGCGAAAGTGGCGGAAAGCACCCGAAAGAAAGTGACCGCCGCAATTGCCCGTACCGGTTATACTGCCAATGCGATGGCGCAGAACCTGCGCATGCAGCGATCCCGCATGGTGATGGTCCTGACTCAGTCAATTGCTGATCCGAATTTTCCCGGCGTCCTGATCGGTCTGGAAAGAGTTGCCAATGAACGGGGATACGGCGTCCTGATCGGCAATACCGAAGGCACCATATCACTGGAAGAAAACCACATGCGGTTTCTGTCCTCCGGCATGGTGGACGGGCTGATCCTGCTGACCGGCCATCTGCCGGTGGCAGGGCAGCCGCAGAGCCCGGTATCGGCCTTTCCCCCAATGGTGGCAGCAACCTGCCCGGTTGATCACAAAGACGTCTCCTATGTCGGCGTTGACGATGTGGCCGCCTCCAAAATGGCGACGGAATATCTGGTATCCTTGGGGCACCGGAAAATCTGCTACGTATCCGCAGCCGCAAGCAACGCCGTGTCCGAACTGCGCGGCCGGGGCTATCAGCAAGGGCTTGCTGAGGCCGCAGAGACCATTCAGGACTGGCAAATCGAGGGGGACGGTTCAAGCGAGGGTGGCCGCGCAGCTGTCGAGCGGCTGTTCATCAAGGACACATTGCCCACAGCCTTTTTCTGCTACAACGACGACACCGCCATTGGCGTGATCAGCGCGCTTCAAATCCGCGGATATCGCGTGCCAGAGGATTTCTCGGTAATCGGGTTCGATGACATTCCTTTTGCCAACAATATTACACCCGCTTTGACCACTGTCCGTCAGCCCCGGAACCAGATTGGCACTGTGGCGATGGGGTACCTGCTTGATGGTTTGACGGGAGCAGAATCCCTTCCCCGCAACACCATGTTGCACGGTGACTTGGTCGTTCGGGAAAGCTGCGGTCCGGCACCAGCTCCAAACAGCCTGCTTGCATCTTCTTAACAGAATGCTATTCATCAATATTTCTCGTAGGTTATACACCTTGTCGGAAAGAATATCACCTAATATTTCCCTTGGGTATGCCTTCTCCGGCACATTCCGCTCCGACTGGCGTCACGACCCCGCCCAACCATCCCGTAACCGGGTTCCTTTCCCCGTGACGGTCGGCCGCCCTTTGCGGCTGGCCTGCGGAAATCCCCTTATTTCGCTGACCTGCTGAGCCCTTGCCCGCGCGGGGCACCGTGAGCAGGGCGACGGGTGTCCGCGTTGCATATGTTTACAAACGGTCATTTAAAGATGACTTCGAAAATTGAATTTCAGGGGATTTCGACTTAGAGTGGCCAACACAGGCGGATCCAACCCGTCCGCCTGGCTTCTCAGCAGGACTCCAGATGACCAAAGACCCTTGTGACGCGCTCAGCTTTAACTGGCACACGATCGATGACCCCAATCCGACCTCCCGAAGAACTGTTCTGGCGTCAGGAGATGAGGCCCGGACATTCCAGGACAGGGAAACCGGCATGTGGTTTGCTGTTGCCGGGGCTGTAGGGGCCGCGCACACGCGCAGTAGGCAGGACTTGACCGACGAGGCGGCCGCGATTGCCTGGGCAGAGGGCGAGCTGCTCTCCCGGGTCCGGAAAAAGCTCGCGGCGGCCCAGGCGGATATGGAGGTTTACTCGGCCCTCCTCCGGCCCGTTGTGTCGCAGGCGCACCTTCGTTCCGAGAAGACCCGGCTGATCACCGCGCTGCATGACGCGATCCGCCGGCCGCTCGGAGACGTTCCGGACAGCGCGTCCGAGTGGTATCGCCAGGACTTTGCTGACCAAGCCGATGCCCGCCTGCTGGCCGTCGGATCTCAGAAGGGCTGCGCGTAATGGGACCAACGGAAATTCGACGCTTTGATCCGAATCTCTGAGAAAAAGCGAGGTTTAGCGCGGGCAACCTTCTCTCCTCAGGCTCCGGGCATTCTGCAATACCGGGGATTGGCGGTGCCCAACCAGCCTGGCCGCCGCAAACTGCAGGATGATCGTTGGCAGCTTCCAGATACTGGTGCCGAAGCGGTCAAAGAGCTGTCCCCTGCCCCGGGCAGCCGCTGATGGCCCGGATCGGATATGCCCGCGTCTCTACCGGCGAGCAAACCACGGCGGGCCAGCTGGTAGAGCTGCGCGCCGCGGGCTGCGCCCGGATCCACGAGGAACATGCCTCTGGCGGCAGCCGCGACCGGCCCGTGCTGAACCGGCTCCTACATGAACTGCGCCCCGGTGACACGCTGGTGATCGTCCGGCTGGACCGTCTGGCACGGTCGCTGTCCCACCTGCTTGATGTGATCGAGACGCTTGAGGCCCGTGGTGTCGGGTTCAAATCTCTGAACGATCCGGTCGACACCTCCAGCCCGGAGAGCAAGTTCACCCTCCAGGTGCTCGGCGCGGCCGCAGAACTGGAGCGGTCACTGATCCGCAACCGAACGGTGGCCGGGCTGAAGGCCGCCCGGGAGGCCGGGCGCATTGGCGGCAATCCCGGCCTGCGCAGCGGTGACAAGGAGGCGATCCGAAAGATCACCCGGGCCCGCGACGATGCTCACTTTGCCAAACTTGAGGAAACCGCCACACAATGGGTGCCTGAGGTCCGCCGCTTGCGGCCCGGCATGCCCTGGGAAGACGTCACGCGGATGATCAACACCCGGCTCGACCCAGGCGTGCGGCCCTGGACCAAGGAGCGTCTGGTGAGGGCTGTGAAGCGTTACGTCAAGGAGGGCTTCCTGGAGAAGGGCGTTCTGTCCCGGGCACCGCGCCGGCGGGGCAGCGGCCGGCTGCTGGCCATCGTTGCGGGGATCAAGGGGGCTGCGCCGGGCATCACGCTGCAGGAAATCGCTGCCCTGCTCGAGAAGATGCGGGAACCCACCCCGCGCGGTCGCAGCAAATGGCAGGTATCTTCCGTGAAGATGCTGCTGGACCGGGCTGAACGGGAGGGCATGCTGGGTGGCCAGAACGAAGGCTGAGCTGCCCCCCTGCCCTTTTCAGCGAGCCTCCGACGTGTTGCGAAAATCGAAGTCAAAAGAGTCTCGGTGAGCGCTGGAAATTTCCTCGCTTTACCCTCTCGTTGAGGTCCATCAATTACCCTCTTGCACCCCGTCACTCTACCCGCCCGCCGGACCGTTACTCGCCCAATAACCCGCCTCGCGGAGCTGAGTGTAGCATCTGCCTGCAGCGCGAGGCCTCCTAAAGCGGCCCCACGACGGTTTGGAATGTGCCCCGCCAGAAGTATTGGGCCATAGTCAAATGGAGGCCCGCGGGCAACTCACCTTGATGCGCGACCAACCGTTTCCCCTTTGGTGCTCCTTGGGTGCAATCCTGGGGAGTAACTCAAGTCCATAATGCAATTTTAAGTAGTAGCGCTCCGAATTTTGGCACTTACCTTGCCAGCCAGTTCTGGAGAGAAATGTGGGAAACATTACCCATGTCGCTGCCTGCCCGACAGCTGCGCCAACTCTCCAATTCGACAGGCGCGAGTAGCACACCGTACCGACGCTCCGCTCAAGTGCCAATCGGTCGCCGGCGGGCAACGGCAGCATTACCACAACACCAGGGCGGCCAGATTTCCAAGAGGCATGTTCAAAGGTCCTGAATTCCCGGAATATGCGTCCCTAACATTGACACAGAGGCTTGGATTCGGCTCCGGCCGTTTTCCTGCCACATGGCCCCCGGGAATAGGCTGGCGAAGAAATTGGTTCTGCTAACCTCCCCGGCTTCACAATTTCCGAACTGCCTATGGGGATGGTTCGGAAGGTTCCGATGTCCGCCAGCGCTGCTTTGGCTCCGCACGCGTGAGGAAGCCACGGATATATCACCAACGCCGGCCGACGCAGATTTCGGTTCATCTGAATGCCATTAAAGCCACGCAAGGAACGATGGCCCGCTTGCGGTTTCGGGGCCAAATCCGCACACCCAGCGGCGGATGGTCGAGGCCTCTACCTTCTCACTCCACTCGCCAAACATGTCCCGAACATCCCGACATGATAGCGGATAGAGGGAATGCCAGTGCTTCGCCAACAGGGTGACCTCGTGCGGAAACGAATGCCGTTTGAACGGATTGGGCCGGGTCATCCTACCCCCTTTACTGGGGCGAACGGTGTCTCCGCCAATACGGTCGTTAATGCATCGCCCACTTGCGCTGTTGTAATCCCGGTGTTGCTTTCAGAGAAAGGGACCCGGCATCTTTGATGCCGGGTCCCTGCAAATCTTACCCGCGGGTAAGTTGGGAACGTCAGGCTTTCTTCAGCGTATCGATCAACTCGGCCACAGCCGCCTCCAGCTTGCGCCGGTCCAGACGGGTGAAATCCAGGTCGAACTGCAGGTCGATCCGCCCGTTGGAAGCAGAGCATTTTGCGATGCCGTCGGGGCGGCTGATCTGGAAAGTGGTCTTGGCCTTGCGCGGCGCACCTGAGGATTTCCCTGGTTTAGAGACAGATGCCTCCCCTGCCCCGCTGTCCAGAAAGCCGCGGAGGATCGCCACTTCCGCAGCCGCATCGCGAGCAGGCGCAGCCGTCAGCGCGGAAGCAACCTTCGGCGCCAGCGCCGGGTCCGCATCCAGTCTGCGCTTCAGCTCCACACCAACATTGCGCGGGATCGCATTCGGATGAGCCAAAGATTTGCCCAGCAGCATCAGCAGACTCGCAAAGGCACGGATATAACTGCGCTTGGTGTAGCTGGCGGATTTGAACAGCACCGCCACCGCCTTGTCGACATCCGGGCAATCGTTAGCCGGGTCATTGGCGTAGGCGGTCGCAAGCGTGCCCATTTCCGCAAAGGAGATATCCTTGCGGATCAGGTTTTCATCCACCATCCGGCGGTAGCTGTCATCAGCAGCTGCTGCCTCGCTGATCGCGGCGGGGATCGTGGCATAGATCCCCTCCCCGGTTTCTTCCAGCAGAGCACGATAAGCCGTTAGGCGACGCATGCCCTGGATCAACTCATACCCCTGCCCGTCGCGGCGCTCCAGCCGCACCGGGTTGGAAAGCCCGATTTCACGGATCGAGGTTTTCAGCTCTTCCAGCTCGGTGTCCGGCCCCGCCGCCCGGTCACGGGTCAGCTTGTCGCTGTGGATCTGGTCCAGCGGCACCAGCTCGGTGACCAGGCCTTCCTTGCGCAGGCGGACCAGCTCATGTGCGAGGGCATCGTTCTCAGCGCGAATGGCATCCTCCACCGACTGGCGACCGCGCAGCGCATCCGCGTTTTCGGTGATCGCAGTGGCCATCGGCCCGCGGCGCTTGTCCGGAGCCCGGTCCGAAGTTTTGACAGCGGGGATGTCCTCTGCCGGCGGCATCTCGATATCGAAGATCTTGCGCTTGCGGCTCATGCCTCATCCTCCAGCTTGTCCCAGGCCGAAATCATTGTCTCGCGGAACTCCTTATAGGCGTTGTCGAAGGTGCCGCGGGCGCGGCGCCACGTCTCGCGGGTCATGTCGCGGTAGTCCATCTCGTAGACCGAGCTGAGGAAGCGGCCCGACTGTTCCACCGCACGTGTCATCTCCACCGGGTGTTCGGTGAGGTGATCGCCAAACACTTTGCGGAATGCGTCATACATCGCCTGATGCAGTGCGTTGCCTGGCTCGTAGCGGGTGAGCAGGAAGCGGACCTCGGCAAATGTTTTGGGTAAGCCGATCTTACCCGTGGGTAAGGTGTCGTCGAAGCCTTCCGCCAGATCTTCCAGCGCCTCGGACAGCTGACCGATAAATGAGGTGGTGGAATCATATTCCCAGTAGCCGGGGCCGGAGGGAATATAGAGCATGTCAGCCGCAAAGACCGCATTCATCGACTGGTAGCCGATCGCTGGCGGGCAATCGAACAGGATGAGGTCATAGGCGTCATCGGGGATCTGATCGAGGTAGCGCGACACGGCCGCAAAGAAGGACCATTCCGGGTTCAGGTGGCGGTACTGCGCAGAGGCAAATTCTACGAAGGCCGCATTGGCGCAAGACGGCACCGCGTCAATGCTGGACCAAGAGGTCTGCTTGATGAAGTCGCTGACCCGCAGATCACCAAGCCCCATGCCGGTGATCGCAGAAGGCAGCTCGCGGCGGGGCAGGGCGGTGCCCGAGGCGGCGGCGGCGGGGCGGCTGTTCATCCGCTCGGTCTCGCGGATCAGGTCGCGGGCCATGATCCCCCAGACAGTGTAATCCTCCGCCACATCGGTGAGCCCCATGGAGTGCGACAGCGTCGCCTGCGGATCAAAGTCGACAACCAGCACCTTGTAGCCGTCCAGAGCCGCGGCATGCGCCAGGTGCAGCGCGACGGTGGACTTGCCGGCGCCGCCTTTGAAATTGGCCACAGCAGCGCGGATGGCGCGCTTCCCGGCCGGGCGCGGCGGCATAAGCGAGCGGCCCTTGACCTTCAGCTTGCGGCGCAGCGCGTTCACCTCCTCAAGGGAGAACCAGCGCTGGCGGCCGTCCGGCTCCACCTCGCCGCCGGGCAGCGAAGGGTCGGCCGCCAGCTTTCCCCGGAAAGTGGACTGGTTCATCTGGAAGATCAGCTCGGATACTTCCCAGCTGGAAAACCGCCGCAGAGTCTTCTCCATCTCCGGGCTGAAGGTCTGCTGCCGGATCCAGCCCTGCAGTTTCAGCGACTGGGTGCGCAGGTGGTTCAGGTCTTCATGGGTATACATGCGGATGGGCCTCAAGGTTTTTTGGACGTTATTCTCCTGTACCTCCTCATTTACGCCTGATTTGAGTTTTTGGCAAAAGGAATTATCATCAGAACACAATCTTACCCGCGGGTAAGAAGCCCATGAAAACAAGGCGCATCCGATTCGGGGGCGCCGAAGCCGAACCGCCCGGCGAATCGGGCAAAACTCCCCCTGTCCGCCCCAGATATAGGGGGACACACAGAGGCTAGAGACCGTGGATAGGGGGACATAAATCCGGAATACGGGGACAGGTAAGATGTCCCCCATCACCATAAATTCACCTATTTCTTTCGTTGAATGAGATACGGGAAGACCCGAGGTTGCGCTTCCGCTTGACAGAATCGAAACTTTGGACGCTAATCGCTGCAGAATTCGGAAAAGCGTTGGCAAATGCCGAACCGGGTCAAAAAACGAGGCAGAGATCCCCAGCCCGGACTGCCGGGCGAACAAACGGGCAGAGCGGCGGATATGCAGATCCTGAAACCGGCCGGGCGCAATGCGCCGGCATTGAAATATGACATCCTGTCAGCGCTGGGAATCTATGCGCTGTCCGGAGACAAGAACCGGCAGCGGCTGGTTCTGCGCGTGATCACTCTGATTACCACCCGTTATAACTGGCGCACGAATGAGCTGTCGATGGGACGCGAAGAGATCGCCCGTCTCTGGGCGGTGAACGAGCGCACAGTGAAACGCGAGATGGCCAAGCTGAAAACCATCAACTGGATTTCAGTGAAACGGGCCGGAGCCCGCGGCCGAGTCACAGTCTACGCTTTTGACGTGCAGCAGATGATGTTGGACACCCGTGACGTCTGGGCGGTGATCGGGCCGGATTTCGAGACACGCGTTGTAAAGGAAGAAACACCGGAGCCTGAAACCAACGTAGTGCCCTTTCAGCCGCCGGCAGCCGCCCAGGCGGAAAACAACAGTTCGGTCTGGGTGCGAGTTCAGGAAAGCCTGCACAGCCAATCGCCAGAATTGTGGTCGAGCTGGTTCCGCCACCTGGAAGAAGCGGAGCGGGCAGGGGGGACAGCGATTCTTCAGGCCCCGTCGCGATTCATGGCAGACTAT
>CAJXHQ010000005.1 GCA_913054485.1 uncultured Paracoccaceae bacterium | reverse complement strand
CGATGACCAAAGAAAACCGGCGGCGCGGTCGCAAAGACCGCTTAAAGCAAGCCACAACGGCCGACCCCTCTCCTCCTGTCTGGCCAGGCGTCGCGGGCGGCCGGCTGAAACCGCTTACCACCGATGAGGTCATCCTGGTGGAAGAGGCGGCGTTTTCGCTCTTGGAGACCCTGGGGCTCAGCCAGGCGATCCCGTCGATGATCGACCGGGTCACCAGCGCGGGCGGGACCGTTACCGGCGACGGCAGGCTGCTGTTTCCGCGCGAGCTGGTGCAATGGGCGATTGAAGGAGCGCAGCGCGGATTTTCGCTTTGCGGACAGCAGCCGGAGCGCGATCTGAAAATCGAAGCCGGCCGCGTGCATATGTCCACGGGCGGGGCGGCCCCCGGCGTGTTTGATCTGGACACGCATTGTTACCGCGACTCCACGCTGCAGGATCTGTATGACGCGGCCCGCATCGTGGACCGGATGGACAATATTCACCACTTCAGCCGTTCGGTTGTAGCACGCGACATTGAAGACAGCGCGCTGATGGACATCAACACGGCCTATGCCTGCCTCGCGGGCACCTCCAAACATGTATCGGTTTCCATCACAGAGCCGCAGAATGTCGCTGACACTGCAGAGCTTTGCTACACGCTTGCGGGAAGCGAAGCGGCGTTCCGCGCCAGGCCCTTCCTGACGGTTATGGTCTGCCATGTCGTGCCGCCCATGCGCTTCGCGGAAGAGGCCTGCGAAGTGCTGGAGCTGGCGATCAAAGCCGGCTTCCCGGTGCAATTGATCAGCGCCGGGCAAGCCGGGGCCACCAGCCCGGCCACAATCGCCGGGTCACTGGTACAGGCGGTGGCGGAAACGCTGGCAGGTCTCGTCTTTGCGCGCCTGGTCGACAGCGGGGTCAAGGCGATCTTTGCACCCAAGCCGCTGGTTGCTGATCTGCGCACCGGCTCGATGAGCGGCGGCGGCGGCGAGCAGGCCATTCTGATGGCAGGCGCCGCGCAGATGGGGCGGCGATGGGACCTGCCGACCAGTTCGATTGCCGGGATCACGGATGCAAAGCGGCTGGATGCACAATATGGCGCGGAGAAGTCTCTGGCGGTGACGATGGCCGCGCATGCGGGCTCCAACATCATCACTCAAGCGGCGGGCATGATGTCGAGCCTTCTGGGCGTCAGCCACGCGGCCTATGTCAGCGACAACGACCTTCTGGGCAATATTCTGCGAACCATTCGCGGAATCGAGGTGACGCCGGAGAACATCGCCGCCGATGTTATTGCCGGAGTGTGCCGGGGCGAAGGCCACTATCTGGGCGAGAAACACACATTCAGCCGGATGAAATCGGATTATTTCTACCCCGAAATCGGCGATCGCCGTGCGCCGCGCGACTGGCAGGATGATGGCGGGCAACGGATTGGAGACGTGGCGCGTGATAAGGCAAGGGAGATCTTGAACAGCTCCTTCCCGTCGCATGTGCCTGACGACGTAGATCGCGCACTGCGCGAGAAATTCGACATACGCCTCACACGGGCGCAAACCGGACGGCCGGAATGAAAAATCAAAACCTGAGCACCCGCGCCCGTGCCGCATTGCCCGGCGGGGTCAGCCATGAACTGCGGTATCGCGATCCGTATTCGGTTTTTACAGACCGCGCATCGGGGGCCGAGAAATGGGATGTGGATGGGCGCCGCTACATTGACTTCAAAATGGGCAGCGCCAGCCAGATGCTGGGGCATTGCCATCCGGCCATCGTCGAGGCGATCCAAAAGCAAGCCGAACGTTCGATCTTCAGCGCCGATTGCCACGCAGCTGAGGTTGAGTGGGCCGAATGGGTCAACAGGCTCTACCCCTCTGCTGAACGGACACGCTTTACGGCCTCTGGTACAGAAGCCACCATGCTGGCCCTGCGGTTGGGACGGGCGCACTCCGGCAAAGATCACGTGTTGCGCGTTGAAGCCCATTTTCACGGCTGGCATGACCATGCCCTGAAAGGTGCCAAACCCGGCAGCGATCAGGCCCCGTCGCTTGGCATTCCGGGTGCGATCAATGATCTGATCCATATCTGCGCCGCTTCCCCCCGGGCGATGGAAAGCGCGCTGCAGGACGAGCGCATCGGCACCGTCATCATCGAGGCCTCGGGCGCGAACTACGGCTCTGTGCCCATGGCCACCGAAACACTGCGGGCCTTGCACGACGTGGCAAGGGCGGCGGGTGTGGTGCTGATCTTCGATGAAATCATTACCGGCTTTCGCTGGTCTCCCGGCGGACGGCAGGCGCGTGATGGCATCTTGCCCGATCTGACCACCCTGGCCAAAATTGTCACTGGCGGCTTGCCTGGTGGCGCGATCTGCGGCCGGGCTGACATCATGGAGCTGCTGAACAACACTACTGAGCGCAATGGAATTGCACCCGCGGTCAGCCATAAGGGCACGTTTAACGGCTCCCCCTTGGTTGCGGCCGGAGCCTGTGCCGCGATGCCGCTTCTGGCCAGCGGCGAGGCACAGCGCCAAGCGGATGCGATGGCGGCCCGGATGCGGGGTGGCATGAATACCGCAATGGCCGAGCAGGGAGTGGCGGGCATTGCCTATGGTGAAAGCTCCATTTTTCACGTCTATTTTGGCCGCGGCAGTCTCGATGGTCTTGGCCCCGCCGAAATCCGCGGGCTGCCCAAACCAACGGTCAAAGCCTATCGCGACGGGATGCTGTCGCGCGGGGTGGATATGATGGCTTACACTTCGGGCCTGACCTCCGCGGCCCATACCCCAGACTTGATTGACGAGGCCCTCATAGCCTTCGGCGCAACACTGTCGGACATGATCCGCGACGGAGTCCTAGAATGACACTTCCCTCAACCGCCCGCACCGTGATTATCGGCGGGGGCGTTATCGGCTGCTCAATCGCCTATCACCTCGCCCGTGAAGGGCGCAAAGACATCGTGGTGCTGGAACGTTCCAAGCTGACCTCTGGCACCACCTGGCATGCCGCCGGGCTGGTGCGCCGGCTGCGCCCCTCTGCGACGCTCACCAAGCTGATCAACTACTCCATCGACCTTTATGGCGAGCTGGAAGTGGAAACCGGGCAGGCCACGGGCTGGATACAGACGGGATCTCTGACTCTGGCGACGAACGAAGACCGATTGACCAATATCAAACGTCAGGTCTCGCTTGGCCGTGGCTTTGGCTTGGAGGCCGAGGTGGTCGATGCGGCCTGCGCCAAAGAGCTTTGGCCATTAATCGAAACCGATGACGTCATCGGTGCGGTCTGGTCGCCAGCGGATGGGCGGGTGAACCCATCTGACGTGGCGCTGGCGTTGTCGAAAGGCGCCAAGGCACGCGGTGTGAGGTTCTTCGAAGACACCCGCGTGACCGGATTGCAGAAGAAGCACGGCCGCATTTCCGGGGTCGGGATCGGCGACCACGTGATTGAAGCCGATGAGGTGGTGATCGCTTCCGGCCTTTGGTCACGTGAGGTTGCCGAGATGGCCGGGGCACATATGCCGCTTTATGCCTGCGAGCATTTCTACATGCTGACCAAGCCGCTGGCGGAAGTACAGGCGCTAGGCAAGGGCGCGCATTTGCCGACGCTCAACGATCAGGACGCGTTCCTCTATGCCCGCGACGACGTGGAGGGGCTGCTCGTTGGCTCGTTTGAGCCCCATGCCAAGGGCATCTCAACCAAGGATCTGCCTGCCGATTTCTCCTTTGATCTGCTCGATGAAGATTGGGACCACTTCATGCCTATGATGGAGAATGCGCTGCGCCGTATTCCCGCGCTTGAAACGGCCGAAGTGCGGATGCTGTTAAACGGGCCGGAGAGTTTCACCCTCGACAGCCAATTCATGATGGGCGAAAGCCCCGAAGTTCCGGGCCTGTTCCTGATCGGCGGTATGAACTCTACCGGCATCGCGCTGGCGGGTGGTGCGGGCAAGGCGATGGCCGAATGGATCATCGCGGGTGAGCCGACGATGGAGCTGAACGAGGCCGATATCCGACGGTTCAGCCCCGAGATGAACGTGCTTGGCGCGTTGGAAGCCCGCATTCCCGAGGTGCTGGGGCGTCACTACGATAACCCCTATCCGGGCCGCACGATGGAGACCGCGCGCGGTCAGCGCCGCTCGCCCATCCATAGCGGCCTGGTTGCGGCTAACGCGAAATTTGAAGGGCGCGGCGGCTGGGAACGCGCGGTGCATTTCGGGGGCGGGGCAGCCCATTTGCCACTGACCTTTGGCGCTCCAAAATGGCGCGGGCAAGTGGCACATGAAGTGGAGGCTTGCCGCAATGGCGCGGCCATTCTGGACCAATCGGCTTTTGGCAAGATCCTGGTGCAGGGACCAGATGCCTGCAGCTTCCTCAACCGGCTGTGCACGGCACAAATGGATATCGAAGCAGGCCGCATCGCCTATACTCAGATCCTGAATGCGCGGGGCGGCATCGAAAGCGACCTGACGGTGCAGCGTCATGGGCCGGAAACCTATCTGATGATCACCGGCGCTGGCGAAGTGGTGCGCGACATGCAGCGGATGCGCGACACCAAGGGCGGTTCCCGTGTCGCCTTCACTGACGTGACCAGCGGCTATGCGGTGATCGGCCTTGCCGGTGCCAAGGCGCGCGACGTGCTGCAAGCCACCAGCAATGCCCCGGTGCCGGACCTGAAACGCTTTGGCTTTGCCCCGGTAGAGGTCGGTCTGGCACGTGGCTGGGCCGGACGGCTGAGCTTTACGGGCGAGGAAGGTTACGAACTCTACATCCCCGCCGATATGGCCATGGCCGCGCATGAGGCTTTGGTGGCCGCGGGCGGCACCCATGCGGGACTGTATGCCAGTGGTTCGTTGCGGATCGAAAGCGGATTCCGCGCCTTTGGGCATGAGCTGACGCCGGGCACGACTCCTCAAGAGGCCGGATTGGGCGCATTCTGCGCCTTTGGCACGGGCTTTGTCGGCGAAGAGGCCCTGACCGGCGCCAATCCCCCCAAACGCCAGATCGTATCGCTCATCTTTGATGACCCGGATGCAGTGCCGATCCATGATGAGCCGGTCTATGCCGGCGGTAAAGTCGTGGGTCAGATCACCTCGGCTGCATGGAGCTACAGGTTTGGCCGCTCCATAGCGCTTGCGCTGATCGACGCGCCGCTGGACCAGCTTCGCGCGCAAGACGTCGTGCACGGTTTCGAAGTTGACATCGCCTGCACCAGGTTCACCGCAAAGTGCTCCCTCAAACCCGCGAAGGAGGCGTTCTGATGTCAGACACGCTCCGCACCACGCGCGTCGCCATTATCGGTGGCGGCATCATGGGCGTCGCCGCCCAATACCAACTGGCCGAAGCCGGGTGGACCGACACGATCCTGTTTGAAAAGGCCGAGCTGACCAGCGGCTCGACCTGGCATGCGGCAGGCCAGATCGCTCATGCCGTCGGCTCCCGCGTCATGGGCTGGGTCAACAAGACCTCGATCGAGACCTACAAAAAGGTCGAAAAAGAAACCGGCCAAGGCATTGGCTGGCACGGAGTCGGCGGGCTGCGCATCGCAACCACGGATGACGAGGTCGATTGGATGAAGTCGATCATGGGTGTTGGCAGATTGCTTGATCTGCCGATGGAATTGGTTGGTCCGCAAGAGGTTGCCAGGATCAACCCGTTTTACAAAGTCGACAACGTGAAAGCTGCCGTGCGCACCTATGAGGACGGGCATATCGACCCCTCCGGCGTGACAATGGCGCTGGCCGCAGCCACCCGCGCACGCGGGGCTAGGATTGAACGTCACAATCAGGTTCTGGGCGCCAGCCGCAAGGGTGACATGTGGCTGCTCAAGACCGAAAAAGGCGAGGTTCTGGCCGAACATATCGTGATCGCCGCCGGGTCCTACGCCAATCAGGTCGGCGCGTGGTTCGGGCTGAAGATCCCGTCGGTCAGCTGTCTGCACCACTATCTGGTCACCGATACAGTGCCTGAATTTCAGGGCCGTCCGGAACTGCCGGTGATGCGGGACAATTCCTTTGGCGGCTATATCCGCCAGGAACAAAAGTCGGGTCTGATCGGCATATACGAGGGCCATGTCTGCCCAACCGTCTGGGAAATGCCGCAAGGCGCACCCTGGGCGGCCGAAAATGAGCTTTTTGAGGCGGACTACGACAGCATTGCGGACTTCCTGATGGTCGCCTTTGACAAAATGCCGATCCTTGCCGAGCTTGGGATCAAACGCGTTGTGCGCGGGGCGATCACCCATACGCCCGATGGCGGAATGCTGGTCGGACCGTCGGGCGCGCCGAATGTCTGGCTGTCTTGCGGGTCCTCCATTGGTCTGGCTTGGGGGGGCGGTGCGGGCAAAGTGCTGGCTGATTGGATGGTGCATGGTGAAACCGCGATCAACACCCGCGGATTGGATCCACGCCGCTATGGCGATTTCACCACCGATCATTTCATCGTGGAACGCACCAAAGATGAATTCATGCGCCGTCATGACACACCCTGCCCGGGCAAGCAGTTCAACGCCCTGCGTCCGCTTAAACGGCATCCGCTTTATGATCGCCTTGCCGCCAAAGGCGCTGTGTTCGGCGAGGTGTCCGGCTGGGAACGTCCGCGGTATTTCGGCGAAGCGGGTGAGAGCGAGCAAATTGGTTGGGGCCATCAGCCCTGGCATGCAAATGCCTTAGCCGAGGCAAAAGCCACCCGTGACGCCGCTGGCGTGATCGACCTCTGTGCCTTTGCCCAGTTCGAGATCACGGGCAAAGACGCTGGTAAGCTTCTGGATCGGATCTCGGCCAACCGGGTGCCGCGCAAAAACGGGCGGATGAGCCTCAACCACCTGTTGACCGAAAAGGGCCGGTTCCAAACCGAAATCACCATTTGGCGGATCAATGACGACAGGTACTTCACCGGTTCGCCCATGGCCCGCGCCAATCCCGATTTCGCCTGGATCAAAAGCCATATCAAGCCCGGCGAAGACGTGCAGATGATCGACCGCAGCGCCGATTGGGGCATGCTGGCCATGTCTGGTCCAGCCTCGCGCCGCATCTTGTCTGAGCTGACAGATGCGGATCTTTCTAGCGCGGCCTTCCCCTGGCTTTCGGGACAGGAAATCACAGTGGCCAGCGTGCCGTGTTATGCGCTGCGTGTGTCCTTTGCCGGTGAGCTTGGATGGGAGCTGCACGCCCCGCTCGACCATATTGCCGAGCTCTATGATGCTCTGTTCGCGGCGGGTGAAAAGCACCAGCTGACCGATTTGGGATCCTATGCCTTTAATGGAATGCGGATGGAGAAAGCCTATCGCGCCAGCGGTGAACTGACCACGGATATCGGGCCGCGGGATGTGGGGCTGGAGCGGTTCATCGTGACCAAGGATCGTGATTTCACCGGTAAAGACGCGATGCTGGCCAGCGATCCCGAATGGGAGCTCTTTTACTGCGAGCTTCATGATGAGAGCATCGACATTCACGGCGGTGAGCTGGTTGTGCAGAATGGCAAGATTGTCGGACTGACCACATCGGGCGGCTATGGCTATCGCATCGGCAAGTCCCTGGGCTGGCTCTTTGTGCGCAAGGGCACGCCGCCTGAAGGGTTGAGCGTGCAGATCCTGAACCGCGAGATTGCCGTAACCGTTCATGAAGAGGCGCTGTTTGATCCCGAAAACCAGCGCCCCAGATCGGAGATGTAACGTGTCTTCCCGGCGCGACCCGAAGCCAACCCCTATAGCCTTGCGCCCACATGGCTTGGGTTATCAATCACAAGTGGCACGGCCTGGTCCGTTCCTGGGCGAAAGCCCCGGTGCCACATTCTTTTTACCCGGCTCGAAATCAAACCGGGGCGACCATCAACAGGCTTTCAAGCCGTCCCGATCTGCCGGGTTTCCCCGGCCTGGACTGCGCTTGATTTCAGGAGAAAACTCATGACCACGATCAATGGCGGTGAAGCCCTCTATCGCGTTTTGAATGCCAATGGGATCGACACAGTGTTCGGCCTTCTGGGCGGCTCGATGCTCGAACTTTATGACGCGATGTATAAAGGCGGAGAGATCGCCTATGTCAGCGCGCGCGACGAACGCGCGGCGGGACACATGGCGGATGCATGGGCCAGGATGACGGGCAAGCCGGGTGTTGTCCTGGGCGCGCAGGCCGGGCCGGGCGTGGTCAATATCGTGACCGCGGTTGCCGAAGCACACCTGGCCTATTCGCCTATGGTGGTTATCGCCGGCGCAATCACGCGCGCTGATCAATGCAAGGACACCTTTCAAGAAGTCGATCAAGTCGCCCTGTTCGCGCCGATCTGCAAACGCTCGGTCATGGTCACCGATCCCACGCGATTGGCGCCGATGCTGGAGGATGCCATCCGGCTGGCCAACACGGGCCGCCGCGGCCCGGTAGTCCTGCATGTGCCCCGCGACCTCTTCGCAGAAGAAGTCCCTGCCTTCGACCCCAAGCCGCTGCAGATCGCCCGCCCCGGCCCCGCCGCACCCGTCGATATCGCCGCAATCTCCGATCTGCTTGCCGGTGCCGAACGCCCTGTTATCTTTGCCGGTGGCGGATTCAAATGGGGCCGAGGGCGCGATGCGCTGACTGCTCTGGCCGAAAGGCTGGAAGTGCCGGTTGTAGCCTCGACCGGACATGCAGATGTGATGCGCCACGGCCATCCGTGGTTTGCCGGTCAGGCCGGGCCGCGCGGCAATCGCGTCGCCTCGCGGCTGACGAAAGAGGCGGATGTGATGGTGGTGCTGGGCGCACGCCTTGGATTCAACTCCACCTTCCACAGTAATGATTATGTTGGGGCGGACACCCGCATTGCGCATGTTGACGTAGAGGGCGCTGCCGTTGGCCGGTATTTTCCCGCTGAGATTGCGGCTCAGGGTGATGCCCGCCTGACCGCTGACGCGCTGACCGAGGCCGCCGCGAAACCCAATTGCAGCGCATGGCGCGCCAATTTCCGGGCCGATATGGACAGCCTTCGTGCTGAACGCGCCGCCGAGGCGGAGATCGAGTCCCTACCCATGCATCCCCGCCGCGCCTTGGGCGAATTGCGCGAGGCCTTGCCTGAAACCGCTATTGTAACACTCGACACCGGCAACACCTGCCTGCAGGCCGCCGACCGTCTGGCTCATTACGCCCCCCTGTCGCTGATCACGCCGCTTGATTTCGGGCTGGTCGGCTTTGGCCTGGCAGCTGCGATTGGTGCCAAAGCCGCTGCGCCGGACCGCCCGGTTGTAGCGGTCATGGGTGATGGCGCGGTTGGCTACACGATGATCGAAATCCAGACTGCCATTTCCAGCAACTTGCCGATTGTGATTGTGGTTCTGGACAACGAAGCGTGGGGGGCGGAAAAAGCCTATCAGCAAGAATTCTATGGCGGCCGTCTGCTGGGGGCAGAAATCCAAAGCCCGCGGTATGATAAATTCGCGGAACTATGCGGTGGCAAAGGCATCTGGGTCGACGGCCCGGGCGGAATGGGACCCGCCTTGCAGGAGGCTATAGCATCGAAAGAAACCACGGTCATTCAAGCCAAGATCGACCCAGGCGCGCTGATGACATTGCGCAAGGACCTGTTCAAAACACCGCAGAAAGAGGCCTGAAGCTGAATACCTGGGAGCCCAAAATGCAATTCCATGAAACCAGGTGTAACCGGCATCAGTATCCAGATGGCTTTCAATAGGGCCTAGGGCGGATCCCCGCGGGATACTGCCCAGCCCAAACTGGGATCGAGGGCGAGATCCAGCAGCTGGAAGAAGGCCACCCCACGACCAAGCTGTGGCAGGTGATCATTGGTCGGGCACCGGGTTTTATACCAACCTGGGTCTGCTGGCCGATCCGGACAACCCGCTCGACCTGTTCGGCATGCTGACCCGCGCGGAAGGCTGACATCATGGACCTCAGCGCACGCCAGATCCTTGACCGGCTTGCGGCCCTCCCCACTGTCAGCAGCGACAGCAATCTGGCGCTGGTCGATTTCGTTGAAAAATACCTTCTGTCCCAAGGGTAACGCCAACCTGTGTGCCGTCGCCTTGCGGCACCGAGGCGTCGGTCTTTGCCCATATCGGACCCGAAGTGGGTGGCGACGTGATGCAGTCGGGCCATACCGGCGTGGTGGCGGTGACAGGTCTGGACTGGAGCAGCGATCCCTTCACCGTGACGGAACGCAGCGGCAGGCTCTACGGCCGCGGCACCTGCGACACAAAGGGGTTAGTGGCACTGGCGCAGGCCGCGGTGCCGCTGATGATGAAAAGCCCGCTGAAGCGCCCGATCCAGATCGCGCTGAGCACTGACGAAGTGACCGGCATGACCGGCGCGCCGCCGATGATCGACCGTATACTGGCCAGCGGATTGCCCAAGGCGGAAGCGGTGATCGTAGGCGAACCTTCGATGATGCAGGCGATCTCGGGCCATAAAGGCGGCACCGCCCATAACATCACCGCCCGCGACTGCCGTTTCGAGATCGATTTCCGTGTGGTTCCGGGTGAGGATCAGCACCAGTGGGAGGCCCGCTTTGAAGGGGACGCTGCCCGGCTGGAGGCACAAATGAAGGCGGTGCACCCGGCAGCCGGAATTACCCTGTTTCAGGACTTCAGCGCGCCGGGACTGGCCCCCAGCCGAAGCCTTAGCCCGGCGCCTCACTGGCGACAATACGCCCCGCGTTGTCAGCTGCGCCACCGAAGGCAGGCTGCTCCAGCGGCGGGGATTTTCCACAGCAATCTGCGGCCCCGGCGATATCGCCCAGGCGTATCAGCCGGATGAATATATCGATATGGACCAGCTCCGGAAAGGATGGCGCTTCATGGAGGAACTGGTCGCCGAATCCTGCCTGCAACCACGCAGATCGCTCACCCTGGTACGAGAATCCCTTGGAAAGCGGCTATTCCGGTCCAGCCAGCCCCCGCCTCAATTGGGCTGCGGTTTCTTTCCGTGTCGTCAGGATATGCAGGCGCAGCGCTGCAACGGCTTCGGCCGTGTTTCCGGCTTCGCAGGCATCCAGGATTGCCCTGTGGTCCGCCTGAGGCCGCTCCAGTCCGCTCACTTCGGTGACAAGCAGGCGCAGCTGCGGGCCGATCCTTTGCTGCAGATCGGTGATCATCTGCAACAGCAGCGGGTTTTAGCAGGGTTCATAAAGCGCGTGGTGGAAACGGAGGTTCAGTTCGCTCCACAAGGCCGGTTCGGTCTGCCGCGAATAATCCTCCAGAATGCCCCGCGCCGTTTCGAAGTCTGAGCCGATCATATGCGGGATGGCTAGTTTGTGAGCGATACTTGAAGCGCGACTGTTGCTGGGGTCAGGGTAGGGGGCTCATTGCATTCCCTCCAGCATCTTTTCGCGGAAGACCTCGGCTTTCGTTTTCCACCCCAGGCATTTTCGGGGTGTATTGTTGAGACGGTCGCAGATCTGCTTCATGTCGTGGTCTGTCATGCCTCGAATGTCGCGTTTTCGGGACAGCCAGCGTCTGGCGCGGCGGTTGGTATTTTCGAAGGTGCCTTTCTGCCAGGGCGATGACGGGTCACAAAACCACGTTTGCGTGCCGATCTCAGCTTGCAGATGCGGCCAGCTGACGAATTCTGTGCCACGGTCGAATGTGATCGACCTGCGGGCAAAAAGGGGCAGATCGCGGATGGCATCCATGATCTTGCCCATGACTGGTTTGGTCCGCTTGTTCGGGTTCTTCAGGATCACGGTGAAGCGGCTGACCCGCTCGACCAGAGACGTCACATTCGATTGTCCAAGCTTTTGTTTGAACAACATCAAATCACCTTCCCAGTGCCCGAACTGGCGTCGATGGGCTACATCATCAGGGCGGAACAGGATGCTGACATCACGGTGGAATTTCGGTTCTCTGCGTCTTCGGGTACGCCGTGGTCTGCGCGTGACACGATGCGTGGGAAGATACCACCACAGGTCATCGCGCTGACCTTCTTTGGAGTAAATGTAGCGATAGATCGTTTCCTGACAGACACGCACAGGCGCACCTTCATGGATCATCCGGTTGCCGATCTGCTCTGGTGTCCAACCGTTCTTGAGCCGCTCGACAACACGTTTGCACAGATCCGGGTGTTTAATCAATTTGCGCTGTCGTAACCGCCGATCAGCCTGCATTTGATGGGCCGCAGCGCCGTAATAACCATCACATTTTGGCATGCTCTCGTCGTTGAAATGATTACGTTTCAGTTCCCGGAAAATCGTTGATCTGCAGCGCTTGAGAACACGTGCCGTCTCGTCAACGGGGACCTTTGCATGCCTCCAGCGTTCAATTCTGCGTCGTTCTATGATACTCAGCTGGCTGTATACGGCTCCCATTCCGATTCCTCTTTTTAGATAAACTACTGTTTTCTAACAAGAGTCGCAGTTGGAAGTAGCGCGCACCGAGGACGGATTGCCGGGCGAGCGCTACCAGCGCTAACACGAAGGCAACGCCCGCGGCGGGCTGGCGATGGACATGTTCGGAGGCGCCTCTCCTGTCTCGATGGATCCGCCACCCTCCTTCGGCCAGCTGAACGTGCCAGTTGACCGGATCTTCCCGCATTTCAGCGCTTTTGCGAACCGGGCCCACGCCCATGATGTGCCAGCTCAGCCAAGCCGCGCGGCGCTGTCCGGACGGCGGGCTGGACGGGGTGGAGGTGCTGGACGCCATCCGCAGCGCTGTGCGCGACGGGTTCCTGATCAGCCTGCGCTTCACCGCAAATGAGTTCATTGAAGGCGGCATCACCGAAGAGGACGGTATCGCCATTGCCAAGATCCATGCCGCCAGCGGCCTTGTGGATTGCCTGAACGTCTCGGGCGCGGCGAATTGGACCAAGGCGGGGGTTGCCGAAACGGTGCCGTCCATGGCCTTTCCGGCAGGGCGTTTCGCGGAACTGGCCGGCAAGGTGCGCCGCGCCACCGGCCTGCCGGTGCTGCATGCGGCAGGTGTCGGCGATCTGGCCACCGCCAATTTTGCGGTCAGCGAGGGACATGTGGATCTGATCGGCATGACCCGCGCGCAGATTGCCGGCCCGCATATGGTGCGCAAGCATCTGGACGGCAAAGATGAGGAGATACGCCCCAGTGTCGGCGCAGGCTATTGCATCGACCGGATCCTCCGTGGCGGCGATGGGCTATGCCTGCACAATGCGGCAACAGGACGCGAAACAGTGCTGTCGTACAACACCGGTACAGCACCCGGACGCCTGAAGATTGTCATAACCGGGGCCGGTCCGGCTGGATTGGAGGCCGCCCGGCTCTGCGCCGGGCGCGGCCACAGCGTGACGGTGCTGGAAGCCCAGTCCGATCCAGGCGGCCAGGTGGCCTATGCCGCCCGCATCCCCTGGCGCCAGAACATAATCGGCATCACCCGCTGGCTCTACGCCCGCTGCGAAGCGCTGGGGGTGAGTTTCCGGTTCAATACCTATGCCGAGACCGAGGACATTCTTCAGCTATCGCCGGATGTAGTGATCCTGGCCACGGGCGGCATGCCTGAGATGGGCCCGATTTCCGGCGGCGAGGCATTGGGGCACTCCGTTTGGGAAATCCTTTCCGGCGAAGTGGCCCCCAAGGGCGAGGTGCTGGTCTACGATGAAACCGGCGGGCAGAGCGGGCCGACCGCGGCCGAGTTCCTGGCCGCTGCCGGCGCCCGTGTGACACTGATGACCCCGGACCGGATGATCGCCGAGGACGCCGGCGTCACCAACCATGCCATTCACCTGCGCAACCTCTATGCGGGCGGAGTGGACATCTGGCCCGACAAGCGCCTGGCATCTCTGCAGCGCAGCGATGGAAGAATTTCTGCCACGGTGATCACCGAATATGGCGGCTAGGCAGAAAAGAATTGTTTTGATCAGGTGCTGATCGAAACAGGCACTGTGCCGATGAATGATCTCTATGAGGAATTGGGGGCCCGGGCCATCAATAAGGGACCACCGACCCGGCAGCGACAATAGCAGCCGAGCGGCAGCCCTGTCTGACCGGGGTTCGGGGAACAGACGGGCATTTTGCCCTGTTCAGGATCGGCGATTGTGTTTCGGCGCGCGGCGTTCACGCAGCAGTACTGGATGCGGCACGGCTCTGCCAGCCACTGTAAAAACCGGCTGTGCCAAGGCCTTCCGGCATAATCGCCGCCTTCGGCACTGCGGGATCCGAATGCCCGGCCGCTTGCAGATCGCCGGGCCGGCGTCCCGCATCCCGTATCCGGGTATTGCCCGAAAGGGGATTACTGACCGTGAGGTACGTCCTCATGTCTTTTTCGGAATAGTTTTGGCAGATTTGAACAATAGCCCGGCGGCATTCAAGGCTAGCTTTCCCAGAATCCCTGCGGATGCAGCTTCACCCAGTCTTAGGATCCTGCCCCATGACCGATCGCCCCCTGTCTCATTTGCGCGTTCTCGATTTCGGCCAATACCTGGCCGGCCCGCTGGTGGGCATGATGCTTGCCGACATGGGGGCAGAGGTGATCCGCGTGGATCCGCCCGGCGGGCCGCGGATGAAATCGCCGGCCGCCGCGATGCTGTCGCGCGGCAAATCGGTGCTGGAACTGGACCTGAAGACCGCCGCAGGCCTGGAAACCGCAAAAGCCCTTGTGGCACGTGCGGATGTCGTGATCGACAATTTCCGCCCCGGCGTCATGGAGCGCCTGGGGCTCGGTGCGCAAGCACTGCGCGCAGTCAATCCCGGCATTGTTTCCCTGTCGATGCCGGGCTTTGCCTCCACCGATCCGGAGCTGGCTGAGACCGCGGCCTGGGAGGCGGTGATTGCGGCGCGCACCGGGCAGTTCACCGACATGGGGCTGAACCGCCGGCTGATGGGGATCAACCCGTCTTTCACGCCGCTGGCGCTGGCCTCGGCCTACGGGTCCACCTTCGGCGCGATGTCGGTGCTTTTTGCGTTGCAGGCCCGCGGAGACGGCCCCGGGGAACATATCGAAGTGCCCCTGGCCTCGGCCTTGCTGGAGGGTCTGGTCTACAACTGCCAGCAGATAGAGGACTACCCGGAGCGCTACAAATCCCCCCGCGAGGTGGAGCTGGAACGGCGCGCGGCAGAGGGTCTGCCGATGAACCTGGAGTTCCCGGAACTGTCCGAGTTTCTCGATCCGTTCTACCGCACCTACCCCTGTGCCGACGGGCGCGGTTTTTACGTGGTGGCCTGCAGCATCAAGGGTCATCCGGAGCGGGCGCTGGACACACTGGGCCTGGGGCATTTGGCCAGGTCGCTGCCTGATTTTGACGCCTATCTGGATCAGGCCCGCTGGCCGGCAGAATGGTCCGTGCGCAGCTACCCCGTGGGGGTGTCTGACCGCGCGCGGGTATCCAGCGCCATGAAGGCCGCTTTCCTGACCCGCCCCGCTCATGAATGGGAGGAGCTGTTTGGGGCCGCCAAGGCCCCGGCAACGGCGCAGCGCTCCACCCAGGAGTGGCTGAAGGACCCCCATGCGCTGGCCTCCGGGCTGGTGCTGACGGTGGAAGACCCGGACCATGGCGAGATGCGCCAGATGGGCAATATCGCCTGGCTTGCCGGGGATGCCGAGGCTGCTGTGAAATACCCGGCCCGCCCGGCGGATCTGGCGGCCTTGCTGGCCGAATTGCCCCGCGCAGCTCCGGCGGCAGAGGCCGCCAGCGGTGGCTGGCTGGATGGGCTGAAGGTACTGGACCTGACCAATGTGATTGCAGGGCCGACCATCGGCTCCACCCTGGCGCGTTTCGGGGCCGAGGTGACGCTGGTGCAGCCGGTCTCTCCTTCGGTGGACCCCTGGAACGCCGTTGTCTTTGGCATGCACGCCCACCGTGGCAAAGAAAGCGTGCTGCTGAACCTGCGCAGCGAAGACGGGCAGGAGGTTCTGTCGCGGCTGATCGGTGCGGCAGATGTAATCACCATGAACGGCACCGATCAGCAGCGCGACGCACTGGGTCTGTCGCCGGAGCGGCTGAAGGCGATCAACCCGGGCCTGATCCTGGTCCAGCTCGATGCCTTCGGCGGGCCGCTTCAGGGGCCGAAGTCCAACCATCTTGGCTATGATGATCTGGCGCAGGCGGCCACCGGCGTCATGCTGCGCTTTGGCGGCGGCATGGACACGCCGGAAGAACACGCGCATTTCGGCACCATCGACGTGCTGACCGGCTTTTGCGCCTGCGCCGCCCTGGGTGCTGCCCTGTTGAAACGCGGCCGCACTGGCGAAGGCGATATTGCCCGCGCCGCGCTGGCCTCGGCCGGCAATCTGATCCAGGCAGAGTTCATGTATGACCTTGACGGCCGCGCGCCCTTTGACGAGGCGTCGGGCCGCGAGGCCCTGGGCGCGGGCCCCTTCTACCATTGCTACCAGGCCGAAGACGGCTGGATGTTCTTTGCCGCCCCGGCAGAACGCGGGGCAGCGCTGGCTGCCGGGGCAGAGCTGAGCGATCTTGAAGCCCTTCCCGAAGCGCAGATGCACGCAGCCCTGGCAGAGCGCTTTGCCACCCGTCCCGTCGCTTTCTGGCAGGCAGGTTTTGCCGGCACTTCCAACGCGGTGGTGCGGCTCGGCTCGCTGCACGGCACCCGCGACGCGGCACTCCAGCTAGAAAGCGAGGGGGATATCGACCTGACTAAAGACACTTTCCGGGTGATCCGCCACGACCAGCACCCGATGGGCCGCTGGTGCGATCTGGTGGCCCCAAACGCGGTCCGCCCGGAGCGCGGCACAATCACCATCCCCTCCTGGATGCCGAAATACGGCGCCCACACCCGCACCGTTCTGGCCCGCCTCGGCCTGGAGGAGGCGACCATTGACCGGATGATCACCTCTGGCGCTGCGGCCAATCATTGGGCGCAGAAGTACCTCCCCGATTGAGGGGAGGCCATGGTTGCCCCTAGCCGCCTCTGACCGCAGAAGGGCTACCAGAGGGCGCTGACCTAGCCTGGAAAGATCTCTTTGAAACGGGCATCGAAATGGGCCCAGGTGTAGACTGCGCTATTGCCGGCATAGCCCTCGTAGTAGGATTTGCCGCTTGTTGTGGGAAGGCCGGCCCAGATCTTCGCCAGATTGAGCATGAAGTCCCCGCGCTGCATGTCAGCGGACAGGAAGTCGCTGAGCCCCGCCTCTTCCAGGAGCTGATGGGCCAGCTGATCTTGCAGATCCGGGCTGAACCGCTTGCTGAGCGGCACGTCCTGATGGCGCACGAGACGGCGCAATGTGGCGGGGATCAGCTGATAGCGCCCGATCGCATGAGGTTGCCCCGGCGTGTCATCAATCCATTGATAGATTTCGCCGATTGTCATCTCCGTCGGACGTCTTGCAGGCCGGGTCCGGGCGCCGTGCTGCACGGCATCATACCCGGCTTTGCCCGCTTCTGCCCCTGCGATCAGGGTCATCAGCTGCTTGGCCGCGGAAGGCACAGCAAGGACCGGCGCAAAAAGACTGCCGCTGGCGCGTCCGCGGAACAGGCTGGCGGCCCCGGTGCGCAACGGCACCGCCCCGCGGCTGACATCGGCGCCGGACGGCTGAATCAGGGCAGCACGGCGCGGCACAAGCGGCGCGGCACCCTCGGTATGGGAGGCACGCTGCGCGAAGAACCCGTTTTGGATCAGGGTGAAACTGTTGGCCTGCACAGTGGACGCCGCCAAGCAGAGGATCAGCAGGCTGGACCACAGGGATGAGGCATGGGGCATTGGAACCGGCTTTCTGCTGGCAAGGTCAATTCACGGCCAATATGCAGAAATAGGCTTTCTAAACAGTTTACCGGCAGGGTGAGGACGCCCGGTATGTGATCAATCGCCTTGCCGCGCAGCCCTGGTGCAACGGAAGGGGCGGCACCTCCTGGGGCGGCACGGCGAGCCTGCAGGCCAAACCTGACGCGCCCGAGGCGCTAAAGGCCATCATCGCGGTCTGCGCCACCCACAACCGGTACGAGGATGACATCCACCACATGGCGGCTGTCTGCTGACCGACAGTATCGAATGGGGCGCAACCCTGCCTGCGATCCTCGGTTCACCGCCAACGCCCAATACCGGTGACGGCTGGCGCAGCCAGTGGCAGGAGCGGCTGGACACGCTGTCCTTCCCGCTGGAGCACTGGCTGCGCGAAAAGGCCCGGGGCGCACTCTGGCGTCACAGTTCGGTCACCCACCAGGCGCAGCGGCTGACTGCACACCTTCGAAATACCAGGGGATGCGATCGATACCCGCGCCGGGCGCTGGGTTGAAAGTCCTGCCGCGGCCGCCCGCGCTGAGACCTGGCATTTCGCCCCTGCGGGCCTGACCCGGTTGCCCGCCAGCCTCGCCACTGTGACGCCTGCCGCCGGACCAGCGCGAAGACGATGCGGCCTCGCTCTGTCTTGACACTGCACCGCTGGAACAGGATCTGGACCTCTATGGTGCCGCCGGGCTGAGCCTGACCTTGCAGACCGATGCACCCCGCCGGCAGCTCTGTGACCGGCTCTGCGATGTGGTGCCGGACGGGACCTCGTCGCGGATCACCTGGGGCATTCTGAACCTGACACTGGATGACAATCTGGACGCGCCGGCTACCCCGCTGCCGGCTGTGCGCGCCCTGCCCGGGCAGGCGTCTTACGAGGTGACGGAACACGCCCCCCCCTGCGCCGGAAGGCCCCGCATATGGCGGACGGGGCGCCGATCACTGGCTGGCACCAGCCCTGGACCGCGCGGCATTACCACGCAACCGGCACCACCTTCGGCTTTGAGTCCCGCGCAGCCTTCCGGATCGATCCGGAGGACTGCCTTTCGGCGGCCTGCCGTCTTAATCACGAAATGGCCTATGAGCGCCCTGATGGCACCGCCCGTGTCGCTTGCGGGGTGGAGGTGACCCCGGATGCAGGCAATTACCATGTCACGGCCCGGTGCACCGCCACCTGGGACGAAGAAATCATCGCCGTCCGGGAGTGGAACTTCTCCACCGCCCGCAAGCTTTCCTGACTGCCGGCAGGGGCCTGCCCCCGTCTCGCCAACCCGCCTCAAGGATGCCCCGCCATGACGACCGATCCGCTGCTGCAGCCGTTCCAGCTCAAGCATCTGACCCTGAGGAACCGGATCATGACCACCAGCCATGAGCCAGCCTACCCCGAAGACGGCATGCCGAAGGAGCGCTATGCGGCCTATCACGCCGAACGCGCCAAAGCAGGTGTGGCGCTGGCGATGACGGCTGGATCAGCAGCCGTCAGCCGCGACAGCCCGCCGGTCTTTAACAATATCCTGGCCTACAAGGACGAGGTGGTCCCCTGGATCCGCCAGCTCACAGACGGCTGTCACGAACATGGCTGCGCGGTGATGATCCAGCTCACCCATCTGGGCCGCCGCACCGGCTGGAACAAGGGCGACTGGCTGCCCTCCGTATCCTCGTCAAAACACCGCGAGCCGGCCCACCGTGCCTTCCCCAAGCTGATCGAAGACTGGGATATAGAACGCATCATCAATGACTTCGCCGATGCTGCCGAACGGATGCAGGCCGGCGGCATGGACGGGATCGAACTGCAGGTCTACGGCCATCTGCTGGACCAGTTCTGGTCGCCGCTGACCAATGACCTCAGCGGGCCATATGGTGCCGACACGCTGGACAACCGCCTGCGCTTCCCCTTGGAGGTTCTGGACGCCATCCGCAAACGGGTCGGCGATGCCTTCATTGTCGGCTTCCGCTACACCGCTGATGAGGCGCAAAAGGGCGGCATAACCGAAGACGAGGGCATCGCGATCTCCAAGCAGCTGGCCGCCACCGGCCAGCTGGACTTCCTGAACCTGATCCGCGGCCGCATCCACACCGATCCGGCGATGACAGACGTGATCCCGGTACAGGGCATGGCCTCTGCGCCGCATCTGGACTTTGCCGGGCGGGTCCGCGCTGCAACCGGCATGCCCACCTTCCACGCCGCCCGCATCCCGGATGTGGCCACGGCGCGCCATGCGGTTGCCGAGGGCAAGCTGGACATGGTGGGCATGACCCGCGCCCATATGGCCGATCCGCATATTGTGCGCAAAATCATGCAGGGCCGCGAGGATGATATCCGGCCCTGCGTCGGGGCCACGTATTGCCTGGACCGGATCTACCAGGCGGGCGATGCGCTCTGCCTGCACAATGCCGCCACGGGGCGCGAGCTGACCATGCCGCATGACATCCCCCCGGCAGAAACCCGCAAGAAAGTGGTGGTTGTCGGCGCCGGCCCCGCCGGGCTGGAGGCCGCCCGCGTGGCCGCCGAACGCGGCCATGAGGTGACCGTCTTCGAGGCCCAGGCTGATCCCGGCGGACAGGTGCGGCTGACCGCGCAGACCCCGCGCCGCAGGGAGATGATCGGCATCATCGACTGGCGCATGGCGCAATGTGCGGCGCGGGAAGTGACCTTCCGTTTCAACACCTGGGCCGAAGCCGGAGACGTCATCGCACTTGAGCCCGACGTGGTCATCGTCGCCACCGGCGGACTGCCCAATACCGAACTGTTCGAGTCTGAGTGCGAGCAGCCCAACGTGGTCTCAAGCTGGGACATAATCGCGGGCAGCGTGAAACCCGCCGCCTCGGTGCTGATCAACGATGAAAGCGGTGGCCACCCTGCCCTGCAGGCCGCCGAGATCGCCGCAGCAGCAGGATCGAAGGTAGAGATCATGACGCCCGACCGGGTGTTTTCCCCTGATATTATGGCTATGAACCTGGTGCCCTACATGCGGTCGCAGCAAGAGAAGGACGTGCGTTTCACCGTCACCCGGCGGCTGCTGGATGTGGCCCGCGACGGCAACCAGCTGACCGCCACCCTGGGCACCGATTACAGCGATCTGACGTCGCAGCAGCGATATGACCAGGTCGTTGTGAACTACGGAACCCTGCCGCTGGACGAACTGTATTTTGACCTCAAACCGCTGTCGTCCAACGGCGGCGCGGTGGATCACGACGCACTGATCGAAGGCCGCCCGCAGGACATGATGCGCAACCCGGACGGAGCTTTTTCGCTCTTCCGGATCGGCGATGCGGTAAGCGCCCGCAACACCCACGCCGCCATCTATGACGCGCTGCGCCTGATGAAGGACATCTGACTTCAGCCGCGGACCGGAGAGATCCTGCGGCCCGCGGGCAGGTTGCGGTAGGGGATTTCCTCCAGCGCGCAGGCAAAGGCACCCGGGGCGGCCACGGGAAAGACTTCCGCAGCGATCGCGCCGAAATCGGCGCGGTAATGCACCGTGCTTTTGACGCAGATCACTGCGTAGCCTGCCGGCTCCAGCCCGATATGGCGGAACTGCGCGAGATCAAGACACTGGTTTCGGATCGAGGTCACCACAAGGTCAATCTGCGCATCCGTGCCGGTGAGCCGCAGAGCAGCAGTCTTGCCCATGGTCGCCACACCTCCGCCGTACATCTCGCCGGTGTAGCGGCAGATGCCGTCGCTCAGCGCCAAAACCTCGAAGTCCGCTGCAACCGGCTGCTGGCCCGGCAAGCCGGATTTGCCGCCCAGCGCTGCGCGGAAACGCCTGCCGCTGCCCGCTTCATGGGCCTGTTGCGCCACCTCGGGGTCGTGAAACAACCCCATCAGAACGCCAGTCACGCCGCCACCGATCAGCGCTTGCAGCAGGCCTGTGGTGTCGGAAGTGCCCCCTGCCCCGGGATTGTCCTGAACGTCAGCCAGCACGATGGGCCGCGCGCCGGTGATCTGCGCGATCTGCGCGGCTTGCAGCGGCAGCAGCATCGCGGTCTCCACCTGCGGTTCCAGCTCCTCGAACAGTGCAATGATACCGTCTGCGGCCTCCTCCGCCGCCGCTTGTGTGGCGGCATAGGCAACGCAGGACGGGCCGGTACCGGGGTAATCCGCCGCGGTGAAACCCAGCGCGATATCCGCCAGAACGCCACCCGCCTCCAAAGGCGGCAGGGCATCGTAGAGCATCTTGCAGGCCCCGTCGCCGGTGTATTGCGCATGAAGCGGGATCAGGTAGGGGGCCTGGCGGAAAGACTTATGGAATCGTGTGCCTTCTAACAGGCGTTGCATCACCGGCAGGCAGCGCACGCCGGTGCCTGCCATATCCAGATGCGGGTAGGTGCGGAACAGGGCGAGGAAATCGGCCTGTTCTACCATTGCGGCAGAAACGTTGGCATGCAGATCGAGGCTGGCAGCAATGGGAGTATCCGGCCCGACCACCTCGCGCACCCGTGCAAGGATCGCTCCCTCGCCGTCGGCCAGGCTTTCGGTTACCATGGCACCGTGCAGGTCGAGATAGACTCCGTCCAGCGGCCCGGCGCAGCGCAGCCCGTCGAGGATCATACCTGTGATCGTCTCAAACGCATGATCTGTCACATGGGCCGAAGGCTCCGCCGCGCACCACAGGATCGGGTGCAGCTCCAGCCCCGCGACTTCGGCCGCCGCCGCAAAGCCGGCGATGGGCAGGTTCATGCCGCGGGTCTGTTCGATGACGTCCGCCCCCTGCAGCAGCCCGGGCCAGGAATCCGCCATTTGGAACTCTGCCAGTCCTGCCTTGGTGACGCCAAAACAGTTGGTCTCGTGCTGAAAGCCGGCAATGGCGATGCGTTTACGGCTCATACCGGCGCACCAGCGGTATAGACCGTCCGCCCCCTGCGGATGGTCTCGAGCACCTGCGTCTGCGCCAGCCGCTCCGGATCAATCAGGGGATTTTGTGACAGGCTCGCAAAATCCGCGACCTTGTTCGGCT
>CAJXHQ010000004.1 GCA_913054485.1 uncultured Paracoccaceae bacterium | reverse complement strand
ATGCTTGATGCCCAGGCGCTGGCCCGGTTCATCAATGAAAACCGGGCGCGTAACTTCTTTATGGACGATGGCCAATTGCGGGAGGTGCTCACGCAGGGCCAGCTGCAGATCCAACGCGGCCTGCAGGAGGCTTATGTTGTTGATGGCAGCGGCGTCATCCGGGCGCGCGGTGAACGGTCTTATGCCTTTGATTTCGAACTTCCTGAGCCGGAACAGATCGCAGCCGCCCACAGTACGGGCGCGCAGATCATTCAGGATTGGGACAACAACGAGTTCCGCGCGCTGGTCAGCCTGGCGGCCTTTCCGGACCGTCTGCTCTACGTCAGCCGCGATGTGGACGGGGAGCTGCTGAACCTTCTGGATGATACCAAGGAAACCGCGCATCTTTATCAGCAGCTGGAAAGCGAACGCGGCCGGCTTTTGTTTGAGTTCGGGCTTCTCTATGTCGGATTTGCCTTGATCCTGATCCTGGCGGCGATGTGGCTGGGCATGTGGTTTGCCGAACGGTTGTCCCGTCCCGTCGGCCGTCTGACCGTTGCGGCGCAGAGAGTCGGCAGCGGCGATCTGACGGTGCAGGTGCTGGAGGACGAGGGCGACGATGAAATCTCCCAGCTTGGCCAGTATTTCAACCAGATGACCCGCGAGCTGAAAACGCAGCGCGAGGAGCTGCTTGAGAATACCCGCCATATCGAACGCCGCCGCAGGATGTTTGACTCGGTGCTGAGTTCGGTGACCTCGGGTGTGGTCGGGCTGGATGCACATGGCAAAGTCACGTTTGTGAACCGCTCAGCAGAGAAACTGCTGGGCTGGACCGGCGGAGAGGAAGCGCTTGCGCTATCAGTGGCAGTGCCCGAGTTCGGGCCGCTCTTTGCCGAGGTCAGCACGGGCGGAACGGAAGTGGCGCAGGGTGAAGTGAAAGTGGTCCGCGAGGGGCTGCTGGAAAATCTGCTGGTGCGGATGTCGCCGCGCCTGACCGCGGCGGGGCGGCTGGAAGGCTATGTTGTGGCCTTTGATGACGTGACCGACCTGGTCAGCGCGCAGCGGATGGCGGCCTGGGGCGATGTGGCACGCCGGATTGCGCATGAGATCAAGAACCCGCTGACCCCGATCCAGCTGAGCGCTGAGCGGATCAAACGCAAATTTGCGCCGAAGCTGGGCGAGGAGAACAGCGACCAGTTGCAGGCGATGACCGAGGTGATCGTGCGCCAGACAAATGATCTGCGCCGCATTGTCGATGAATTCTCCAAGTTCGCGCGCATGCCAGAGCCGGACCGGACCGAGGAAGACCTGGTGCGCCTGGTGCGCGACGCGGTGGTGCTGCAGCAGTCAGGCCAGCCGGATCTGAAGATCAGCGCGGATCTTCCGGAGGGGAAGCTGGCGGCGGATCTGGACGCCACGATGATCGGCCAGGCGCTTACCAACCTCATTAAGAACGCCGGGGAAGCCTTTGAGACGCTGCGCCAAAGCGGTGGTGCAGATGGGATCCAGGGCGAAATCCGCGTGGGGCTGACGCAAACTGATGGCGGTTACGAGATCACCATCGCGGATAATGGCATCGGCCTGCCCGAAGACCGGGCACGGCTGTTTGAACCCTATGTGACGACACGCGATGCAGGCACCGGGCTTGGCCTGCCGATCGTCAAAAAGATTATCGAAGAGCACGGCGGCACCCTCATACTTGAGGATGCGCCGGTATTCGGCGGCAATTCCCATTGCGGGGCCATGGCCGTCATCCGCCTGCCGGCTTCATCGCGGGTAGTGCGGGCAAACAGGACTATGGTGAAGGCAGGACAGACATGAGCGACATTCTGATTGTTGATGACGAGCGGGACATCCGTGAACTGGTTTCCGATATCCTCGAGGATGAGGGGTTCTCTACCCGGAAAGCGGGGACGTCGGACGACTGCATGGCCGAATTGGAGAAGGAGCAGCCGGCGCTTCTGATCCTCGATATCTGGCTGAAGGACAGCAGTATGGATGGCATCGACATCCTGAAGGCTGTCAAAAGCGACATGCCGGATATTCCGGTGGTGATTATTTCCGGCCACGGAAATATCGAGATCGCTGTCGCGGCGATCAAACAGGGCGCTTACGACTTCATCGAAAAGCCGTTCAACATCGACCAGCTGATGGTGGTGATCCGCCGTGCCATGGAAACCTCGCGCCTGCGCCGCGAGAACACTGACCTCAAGCGCAAGGATTCCGGCGGCACCGAGATGATCGGCCAGTCTGCCGCCTTCCGAATGCTGGTCGGCCAGCTTGATAAGGTCACCAAGTCCAACGGACGCGTACTGCTGAGCGGCCCGGCCGGGTCCGGCAAGGAAGTTGCGGCGCGCTATGTGCATGCCAATTCCAACCGCGAGCAGGCACCGTTTGTGACGGTGAACTGCGCCAGCATCGAACCGGACCGGATGGAGGATGTGCTGTTCGGCCGCGAAGGTGCGGACCGCGGGGTGGAACCCGGCTTGCTGGAACAGGCCCACGGCGGGGTGATCTATTTCGACGAGGTCGCGGACATGCCGCTTGGCACCCAGTCCAAGATCCTGCGGGTTCTGGTGGACCAGCAGTTCCTGCGCGTTGGCGGTACCGAGAAGGTGCGGGTGGATCTGCGGGTGATCTCCTCCACCTGCCGGAACCTGGAAGAGGAAATCATTGCCGGGCGCTTTCGCGAAGAACTTTACCACCGTCTGAACGTGGTGCCTGTTGACGTGCCGGCGCTTGCGGACCGGCGGGAGGATATCCCGGTCCTGACCGAGGCGTTCATCAGCCACTTCAACGAGCAGCAGGGGCTGCCGCTGCGCGCGGTCAGCGAAGAGGCTGTCGCGCTGATGCAGACCATGGCCTGGCCCGGTAACGTGCGCCAGCTGAAAAACCTTGTCGAACGGGTTCTGATCCTTGGCGAAGGCAGCGGTCCGATTGAGGCCCGTGAACTGCCGCGGGAAGAGGAAGAGCCTGCGGGGGACGGCCGCGTGGTGCTGTCCGGCGCATTGGCCACCCTGCCGCTGCGCGAAGCGCGCGAGGCCTTCGAGCGGGAGTACCTGCTGACCCAGATCAACCGTTTTGGCGGCAATATCAGCCGTACTGCATCCTTTGTCGGCATGGAGCGCTCGGCGCTGCACCGCAAATTGAAATCGCTGGGCGTTGTGACCTCCAACAAGGCCGGTGCACGCATCGCCCATGTGGAAAGTGAAGAGACCGCCGTCTGATCCCGGCAGAGGCAGGCCGGGCTGCTGTCAGGCCGGCTCGACGATCCGGATCGCCCCGTTGCCGCCGTCAATCACGCAGGCCTCCGGGGTGAGCTGGGGCAGGGGGCCTCCGAATTCTCCGCCATTCTGGTCGATCACCCGCTGCGGACAGCGTTTGACTTCCACCTGGCTGTAGCCGCGGCCGGCCATGCAGGCCTGTTCCAGCCGGGTGCGCAGGCTGAGGTTGGTATCCACCGTGTAGATGCGCCCCTGTTCCCAATAACCGGGGTAATGGTAACAGTTGCCGGCGCTGTTGTAGTAGCTCCGCCCCGGGAAATAGCGGGGCGGGTCCTGGCGCACCTCGTTGGCGACCGGCGCCTTCTGCAGCGCCTGGGTCTGGCAGCTGAGCGTATCGGCCTGCAAGCGCGACACTTCGGCACCCGGTTTGTAGTAGATCAGCGAGGGTCCGCAGCCTGTCACCGCCAGGCTGAGAAGGAGCAAATACGTGTGCGGTCTAACCATATGATAACGCGGCCTCCTGCTGGTAGAGTTACAATTGAATTGACCGCCTTCAAGCCATCTGTCATTCAAAACAGCGCTATGAGGCCAAAACCCGCCGGGGAGCTTTTGACATGAAGGTTATCATCTGCGGCGCAGGCCAGGTCGGCTGGCAGATTGCGCGCCACTTGTCGGGCGAGCTGAACGACGTGACCGTGGTGGACAACAATCCCGAGCTGGTGCGCCGTGCAACCGATACGCTGGACGTGCAGGGGATTGCCGGTTTTGCTTCATATCCGGACGTGCTGGAACGGGCCGGGGCCGAAGACGCGGATATGATCATCGCGGCGACCCATTCCGATGAGGTCAATATGGTCACCTGCCAGATTGCCCACTCGGTGTTTTCGATCCAGCGCAAGATCGCGCGGCTGCGCTCCAAGAGCTATCTGGATGCGATCTATTCTGACCTCTACCGCCGGGATCACCTGCCCATTGATGTGGTGATCAGCCCCGAGCGGGAGGTTGCGGCGGCGGCGATGCAGAGGCTCTCGGCGCCTTCGGCTTTCGACACCGAGACCTTTATAGACGGCAAGGCGCAGCTTCTGGGGATCGCGATCGACGAGGAATGCCCGGTGGTCAATACGCCGCTGCGCCAGCTGACGGATCTGTTCTCCACCCTGCGCGCCATTGTGGTCGGGATCCGCCGCGACGGGACGCTGTTTGCCCCCGAGCCCAAGGATCAGCTGTTCATCGGCGATGAATGCTACGTCTTCACCCATGCCGAAGATGTCGATCGCACCATGGAAGTGTTCGGCAAGACCGAGAAGAAGCGCGACCGGATCGTGATCATCGGCGGCGGCAACGTCGGTCTGGAAGTGGCCAAATCGCTGGAGTCCAGCAGCCGCCGGGTGCGCGCCAAGATGATCGAACGCGACCGTCCGTGCGCCGAACGCGCGGCCGAAACGCTGGAACGCACAATCGTGCTGAACGGCGACGGGCTGGACCGGTCCTTGCTTGCGGAAGCCGGGATCGACCGGGCCGACGCGGTTCTCGCGGTCACCGATGATGACAAAACCAATATGCTGGCAGCGGTGCGGGCCAAGGCAGAGGGCTGCCCCTTGGCGATTGCGCTGGTCAATGACCCCTCGCTGGTGCCGTTGATGGCGCCGCTGGGGGTGGATGCCTATATCAACCCCCGTTCGACAACCGTGAGCTCGATCCTGCGACACATCCGCCATGGCAAGGTGCGCCAGGTCTATTCCCTCGGCGATGCCGAGGCTGAGGTGATCGAGGCCGAGGTCCTGTCCACCTCGCCCATGGCCGGGCAGATGATCCGGGATATCGACTTCCCCGAAGGCGTGCTGGTCGGCGCGGTCTGCAAGGGCGGCGAGGTGCTGCGGCCGGCTGGATCGCTCAGGATTGACGAGGGCGATATCGTGGCGCTCTTTGCCATGGCCGATGATGTGCCAGAGGTCGAGCGCCTGATGCAGGTCTCGTTCGACTTCTTCTGATATGGCGCGCCAGCCCCCCCCGCCGGCCTTGCTGCGGCTGCCGCTGTTCCTTCTGATCTGGGGAGCCGCTTCTCTGCTGATGTGGGTGCCGGCCACCCATGCGCTGATCGTTGATGATCATGCCACCTCGCGCAGCTTTTTCTATGCGGGCGTCGTCGGGATGATGATGGTGACTTTCATCGGCCTGTCGATGGCCAACCGCCGCCCGCGTTACGGGATGCTCGGGCAGCTGCTGTCCCTGCTGGCCACATTCCTGGTTCTGCCGCTGTTTCTGGCGGTCCCCGTGCAGGATGCCTTGAAGACCACCACCTACCTCAACAGCTATTTTGACATGGTGAGCGCGATCACCACCACCGGGGCAGATATTTTCGGCGATCCGGGGCGCCTGCCGCCCTCGCTGCACCTGTGGCGGGGGATCGTCGGCTGGAGCGGCGGCCTGCTCATGTGGATCGCGGCTTCTGCCGTGCTGGCACCGCTGTCGCTGGGCGGTTTTGAGGTGACGGCCCGGGGGGAACCCGGCCGCGGCGGCAGAGCTGGCAGCATGATGGAGCGCGGCGATCCGCGCCGCCGCCTGATGATGGTGACACGGACACTTGCGCCGCTATATGCCGGGCTGACCGCGGCCCTCTGGGGGCTGCTGATGATGTCCGGCGAGCGGAGTCTGACCGCGCTTAGCCATGCCATGTCGGTGATTGCCACATCGGGCATCTCGGCAGTTGGCGGCCTGGAAAATGCGCAAAGCGGGCTGGCCGGCGAGATGATCATGTTCCTGTTCATGTTCTTCGCCCTGTCGCGGTTGACCTTTTCCAAGGATACGGCAGTTTCCGGCTATGGGCGGCTCGACAAGGATCCCGAGTTCCGTATCGGTTTGATGCTGGTGTTCGGCCTGCCGGTCCTGCTGTTCCTGCGTCATTGGATGGCGGCCTTTGAAGTGAACGCATCCGAGGATCTGGAACAGGGGCTGCGCTCATTCTGGGGCGCGATGTTCACGATTATGTCCTTCCTGTCGACCACCGGGTTTGAAAGCGCCGATTGGGGCGCGGCACGGGCCTGGTCCGGGCTCGACACGCCGGGCCTGATCCTGATGGGGCTGGCGGTGGTCGGCGGCGGCGTCGCCACAACGGCAGGCGGGGTGAAGCTGCTGCGGGTCTACGCGCTCTATCTGAACGGGCTGCGCGATATGGAGCGGCTGGTGCACCCGTCCTCGGTCAGCGGCGAGGGCGGCGGCAACCGGCGGCTTCAGCGCGACGGGGCATTTGTGGCCTGGATCTTCTTCATGATGTTTGCGCTGTCTCTGGCGCTGATCAGTGTGGTTCTGGCGGCCCTGGGGACAAGTTTTGAGAATGCGCTGGTGCTGGCCATTGCGGCGCTGTCGACCACCGGGCCGCTGGTTGAAGTTGCCGCTGGCGCGCCGATTGTGCTGAACCAGCTGCTGCCCGGAGCCAAGCTTGTGCTGTGTTTTGCAATGGTCCTGGGGCGGCTGGAAACCCTCGCTTTCATTGCGCTGCTGACGCCAAACCTGTGGCGTAACTGACGATTTCCCTGCACTCCTGCCTATTTTCCTGTTTTTTACGTCTGGAAACTCCGGGAATCAACGGTCATACTCGCCCGATAAGGGGCGTGCTGACGCGCGGCGCGTAACAAGAACAAAGGCGAGATAATAAAAAATGGCTTCGGACAGACAGAATCTTCAGGATGCCTTCCTGAACCACGTTCGCAAAACCAAAGTTCCGGTTACAATTTTTCTGATCAACGGTGTGAAGTTGCAGGGTGTTATTACCTGGTTTGACAATTTCTGCGTCCTTCTGCGGCGCGACGGCCAGTCCCAGCTGGTCTACAAGCATGCAATCTCGACCATCATGCCGGCCCAGCCGATCAGCCTTTACGAGGGTGAAGACGCCTCTTGATGGAACACGATAGGAAGCGTACCCGCGCCTGGGTGCTGCATCCGGATATTAAGTCTGACAGCGCCCGCCGCGACGCGGAGCCCGCTTTGGGAGAGGCCGTTGCGCTTGCAGCGGCCTTGCCTGATCTTGATGTGGCCGGCGCAAATGTGGTGCGCCTGCCCAAGGCCCATGCCGGCATGCTGTTCGGCTCCGGCAAGATTGAAGAGCTCGCCGCCGTCCTGAAGGGCGAAGAGGTGGAGCTGGTGCTGATCGACGGTCCTGTCTCGCCCGTCCAGCAGCGCAATCTCGAAAAGGCCTGGAAGGTCAAGATCCTCGACCGCACCGGGCTGATCCTGGAAATCTTCTCCGACCGCGCGCGCACCCGCGAAGGCGTGCTGCAGGTCGAGATGGCTGCGCTCAGTTACCAGCGTACGCGCCTGGTACGGGCCTGGACCCACCTGGAACGCCAGCGTGGCGGGTTGGGATTTGTCGGCGGCCCCGGCGAAACCCAGATCGAGGCCGACCGCCGGGCCATTGATGACCAGCTGGTGCGCCTGCGCCGGCAGCTCGACAAGGTGGTCAAAACCCGCACCCTGCACCGCGCCGCACGCGCCAAGGTGCCATACCCGATCGTCGCCCTGGTCGGCTATACCAACGCTGGGAAATCCACCCTGTTCAACCGTCTGACCGGGGCCGAGGTGATGGCCAAGGACATGCTGTTTGCCACGCTCGACCCGACCATGCGCCGTGTTGTTCTGCCCGATGGGCCCGAGGTGATCATGTCTGACACTGTGGGCTTTATCTCTGACTTGCCGACCGAACTGGTTGCTTCATTCCGCGCCACGCTGGAAGAGGTGCTAGCCGCAGATGTGGTGCTGCATGTGCGTGACATCAGCCACGCCGAGACGCAGAACCAGGCCAATGATGTGGAGGCCATTCTCGCGTCGCTTGGCGTTGACGCGGAACGGCCGCGGATCGAGGTCTGGAACAAGCTGGACCAGCTGGACCCGGAACAGGCCGAGGCCCGCCGCCAGCGCGCAGAGCGCGAGGAGGGGGTGCACGCGATTTCGGCGCTGACCGGCGAGGGGCTGGACGGGCTTCTGGCGGATATCGCGCTGCAGCTTCAGGGCGCGCGGCTTCTGGAAGATCTGGAATTAAGCTTTGCCCAGGGCAAACAGCGTGCCTGGCTGTTCCAGCAGGACGTGGTGCAGGAAGAGACCCAGACCGAAACCGGGTTTCAGCTCACCGTGCTCTGGACCGGCAAACAGAAAGCTCAGTTCGAGACTCTTTGAAACTTCGCAGCCGGCCCGGGCTGGCTGCGGAACCAGGCCCAGGTGTCAGCAGCAAGTGCCGGGCCTATGACGTAGAACCAGTGATTATGGCCGGGGATTGCGTGCAACTCCGTGTCATGGCCCGCTTTGGAAAATCTCTGGCCAGTCCGCTTGGCGTCCTCGATCGAGAAAATGTGGTCTTCGGTGCCGAGATAGATCCTGAACGGCGGCGCGTCCGGCCTGGCCACGGGTGCGAATTTCCCCGGGAACCCGCCATGCAGCGCGCCCGCCCGCCAGATCGCCTGGTCCGCGTTCAGCAGTTTGGCCGCATGGACCGCACCTGCGTAGTGACCAAACAGGAAGATCCGCTCCCGATCGATGGGGCGGATGCGCTCTGCTGCTTTTATGGCTTTTTCCACAAAGCCGGCATCCATGTCCTTGGACGTCCAGGAGCCGCTTATGGCGTCAGGGGCAATCAGGATGACCCCTTTTTTGCGTGCCATATCTTGCCACATGTCGATCATCGACAGCCCGGTGCGGCCGGCCCCGTGCAGCAGAAAGACCGCAGGCGCGGGGGTTGTGCCCGGGCGGCCCGAGACATAGATCCGCCGGGTTTTGCCGATGTGCTTGAAGGTTACCTCCTTGGACGCCTTGCGCACGGCACCGCCTGGTTCGTAGGTGCCGTGCTGGGGCGGAAATCCGGCCAGAGACATTCGGGTGACAGTGCCAAAGGTGCCGGGCTGCGCATGGCGCGTGACCTTTACGGCGGCGCTGGTGGCTTCTCCTGTGGCCGCCATTTCGCTACTGGTACGTGCTGCAAACTCCGATAGGGCAACAAGTCCCGCGCCAGCAGCGCAAGCGAGGATCATCAGTATTCGAAGGAAACGGAGCATGGGGAAAAGCCTTTATTGCAATGCCCTTTGCTAACATGGCCCCGTTACGGCCTGCAACTTTTGGATAATTCCCCGTTTCGGAATTCTTCTTAGGGTTCTTTACGCCTTCACTCCGGAAGCAGCCGTGTCACCCCCACTGCGGCTGCGCGGGCCAGATCCTCATCCAGTGACATCGGCAGGTATTCCCCGCGCCGCCAAAGCTGGGCCATGTCCTCGTAGTGGCGCGACAGGAAGTGGCCGGATTGGCCGGTGGCTGCAATGAAGACCGAACTGTCGGGGTCTGCAAAATCATAGACACCGCGGTAGGCGGCGGCATGGACGTTACGGTAGGGGGCCGGTTCTTCGCCAGAGGTGACACCGCGCTGCAGCGTGTTGTCGCCGCCCGAGGTCGACTGGCGGATATTGACAAAATGCTTCAGCAGCGGGACGTCTCCCAGAACCGGATGATCATGGGCGGCCTGGTGGGCATCCCCCCAGCGCAGGGATTCCAATGCCGGGCCGTAGCGCTCTGATATCCAGACCAGAGCATCGTCCAGCGCCAGCCGGGCCATGTCGGAACAACTCTCCCGCGGGGCGCTGCGCTGCACGTCGCACCAGGATGAGGCGCCATCCACATCGCGGTAGACACGTTCGATAAACAAGGGGTCGACCCGGGTGAAAGCCTCTGCCAGCAGCCCGAGGTCATCCTCGATCAGCCGGACCTGCAGCGCGCGCAGCCAAGCGGCGTAGATCAGCGGCTCCGGCATGTGCTCGTTCATTTCGCCGTTCCATTCCGCCAGCAGATCCAAAGCCTTCAGGCGCTGATGTTCGGGAGTGCCCGCAGGGGCGGCGCCGCCGGTATACCAGAGGTCCGCGCCAATCAGCGGCAGGAGGCTGCGGGCGGTGTAGGAAACCGTATCCAGCTGTGCCTCGATGAAACTGTCGCGGGTATGGACCTCGCGGTTCTGCATCAGGCGCTGCCAGCGGTGGACGCGCTGGGTATCGCCCCAGTCAAAGGAGACATGGTTGGGGAAGGGGCGTTCTACCGTCTTGTTGTTGGTATTGCCCAGGATGCCGCCGCGCGGGTTGCGGAAGGACGGGTTGGCGGCATAGGGCGCGGTGCCTTTCCAGGTGTTTTCGCGCCGCCAGCCCTGGCTCGGCAGCCGGCCCATGCTCTGGTGGCGGGCATCGCGCAGGGGCAGGGCACCAACGGTCTTCAGGGCGATCCCATCCGGACCTGCCAATGTCAGGTTGATCGCCGGAGCGATGAAAAGTTCGCCCGCGCCGGCAGCCTCAGCGGTGCTCTGGGAGCGCATCAGCGCGATGGCGGCGCTCATCGAAGTGTCTTCGGGGCTGAGGGCGGTCCAGCCGAGGCTCACCACGTGGCCCGGAGGGGTGATTGCGGACAGGTTGAACAGAGAGCCGGGCAGCACCGGACCATTGCCGGACCAGCGCAGGGTCAGCGTATGCGGCTTGCCGCCTTTCACATTGATGATCGACGGGCGGCTGCGGAATTTGCGGAAACCGTCGGGGCTGAGGTATTCTTCGGGGTTTTCCGGGTTCAGCTTTTCGATGAAAAGATCCTGATCATCCGCATAGGCTGTGGTCAGCCCCCAGCCGAGCTTGTCGGAACGGCCCGACAGCACGGCGGGAATGCCCGGGATCGTGGCGCCGATCACGCCGCCGGTGGCGAACTCCAGACGGGCCAGATACCACATTCCGGGGGCAGTCAGCTCCAAATGCGGGTCATTGGCCAGCAATGCCCCGCCCGAGGCCGACCGGCTGCCCGCCGCTGCCCAGGCGTTGGAGGCGCCGGCCAGTCCGCGCGGTGCAACCGGGAAGAGTGCGTCTTTGCTGGTCCCGCCGGCGGCATATTTGGGCAGGCCCGGGAACAGGGCGGCATATTCCGGCAGGGCTGCAACCCCGGTGCCGGGGGCGTCCGGCAGGATGTCGGGCAGCCGGGCCGGGTCATTCAGCGCCAGCGAGGTGCGGGCCCTAAGAACCTCCGTTTTCAGCTGGCCGGTCTGCTGCAGCGCCATCAGCTTCAGGATCGCGATACTGTCGGCGGGCTGCCAGGGCGCGACAGGGGCGTTGAACAGGAACATCTCCGGCGCACCGCGGCCCAGGGCCCGTTCGTTGATTTCGGCCAGCCGCGCATTGATGCCGGCCGCGTAAGCCGTAAGCGCAACCTTGGCCGCCGGTGTCTGGGCTTGTGCCGATTGCTGTGCCAGCCGGTAAAGGTCCAGCCGCCGCAACAGGCTGTCGGTCTTCACAGTGCGCGTCCCGAACACTTCGGACAGGCGGCCCTGGGCCGTGCGGCGCATCACCGTCATCTGCCACAGCCGGTCCTGGGCATGGGCGTAGCCGAGCCCAAAATAGACATCCTCGTCGCTTTCGCCCTTGGAGGCGAAAATATGCGGCACATTGGCATTGTCGCGCACGATCTCCAGCGGCGCGTTCAGCCCCGGCAGCGCGATTTCCTTTTCGTAGTGGGGGAGCGACTGCGAGGCGAGGTAATAGACCAGCAGACCAGCCGCGATCAGCAGCAGAACAGAGGCTCCAGCAAGGCGCATCAGCCAGCGGAAAAGACGTTTCAAGGCGGTCTCCCGGGTTGTCTTGGATCTAGGTCTGCTCAGATGGCGCGTTGCAGCCGGCTGTGTGCCTGATAGGGTGCGCGCAGCATAATGCAAGACACAAAAAGGGGAAAGAAGTTGGCGAAAATTGCATTCCTGGGCCTGGGCGTGATGGGCTATCCGATGGCGGGCCACCTCAAGGCCGCGGGGCATGATGTGACGGTCTATAACCGGACTTCTTCCAAGGCGGAAGCCTGGGTTGCAGAATTTGGCGGCTCCTGGGCACCCACCCCGCGGGAAGCCGCTGCCGGGCAGGATTTCGTCATGGCCTGTGTCGGCAATGACGATGACTTGAGCGCGGTCTGCCTGGGTGAAAACGGGGCCTTTGCAGGCATGAAGGCCGGCGCTGTTTTTGCCGATCACACGACGGTATCGGAGAGGATCACCAAGACGCTGTATGCCAAGGCCGGGGAGACTGGGATCTCTTTCGTGGACGCTCCGATTTCCGGCGGTCAGGCCGGGGCGGAGAACGGCGTGCTCTCGGTCATGTGCGGCGGTGATGAAGATGCCTATGCGCGGGTGGAACCGGTGATCCAGGCCTATTCCAAGATCTGCCGCCGCATTGGCGCAAGCGGCGCCGGCCAGCTGACCAAGATGTGTAACCAAATCGCGATTGGCGGGCTGGTGCAGGCGCTGTCGGAATCACTCCATTTCGCCGAGAAGGCGGGGCTGGACGGCCGCGCAGTGGTCGAGGTGATCAGCCAGGGGGCGGCAGGCAGCTGGCAGATGGCGAACCGGCACGAGACCATGCTGGACGGGCATTTCGACCATGGTTTTGCCACCGACTGGATGCGCAAGGACCTGAAGATCTGCCTTGAAGCCGCCGATCAGACCGGTGCCAGCCTGCCGGTGACCGCGCTGGTGGACCAGTTTTACAAGGACGTGCAGAAGATGGGCGGCGGGCGATGGGACACTTCCAGCCTGTTCGCCCGGCTGCGTAAGCTGGACTGAGACAGCCCGGAATGCAAAGCGGCGCATCCCGGGGGCGCGCCGCTTTGTGAATTCCGAATGTCCGCCGCGGATCAGGGGATGACGCGGGTGTATTTGGTACCTTCCAGCGTGGCGCCGACGCGCAGGCCCGCCTGATTGAACACGGCCGCCAGGATCGGCGTGGTCAGCGTGTTGGAATCGGCGGCAATGGTGCTGCCTTCGTCACGGAAGACATATTCCATGTCCGCACCGGCAGCCCAGCCGGAGGAGCGGCGGAAGTCCATCAGCGCGTCCTCGGTCATGAAGAACAGCACGTGGGCGTATTGCTGCGCGCCGATCTGCAGCCCGGCGCTGCCCTTAACCGCCTGATAGTAATCGACAGTCGTGTTGTTCACCCGCAGCGCACCGCGCCCGTAGGCACCGCCGAAGATGAAACCGGCCTCGGTGATCAGCGGCATCACCAGCATGCCGGTGGATTTCTCGGCAATCGACACGGTGTTGGGGTACTGATTGTACAGCTGGTTCAGTGTTGCATCGACACGGGCGTCGATGGTGGCATCGCCATTGCTGCCAACGCCATTGCCGCAGGCGGCTGTGACGGAAACGCCGGCCAGCGCGCCAAGCGCGAAGCCGCGGCGGGTCATCGGGGATTTGAAGTCTGTCATCTGATGTGTGCCTGTACTGCTCGTTACATGGCCGGTTTTCCGGCTCTCGCTTGCGGTTATACGCGGCTTCCTGCCTTCTGTCATCTGTACTCGGCGGGAAGCCGCGCAAATTTTATTTGTGTCCGGGCGGGCCGGATCAGCCGTTCAGCAGCTTTGCGGCGGCTGGGGCGAAATAGGTCAGCACGCCGTTGCAGCCGGCGCGTTTAAAACCCAGCAGGCTTTCCAACATCACCCGCTCGCCGTCGACCCAGCCGTTCTGCGCCGCGGCCTGTATCATCGCGTATTCGCCGCTGACCTGATAGGCAAAGGTCGGCACGCCGAAGCCGTCTTTCACCCGGCGGCAGATGTCCAGGTAGGGCATGCCGGGCTTCACCATGACCATATCTGCGCCCTCCATCAGGTCGCGTTCGATCAGCCGCAGCGCCTCGTCGCTGTTGGCGGGATCCATCTGGTAGGTGTTCTTATCCCCCTTCAGCGCGCCCGAGGCCCCGACCGCATCGCGGAACGGACCGTAGAAGGCCGAGGAATATTTCGCCGAATAGCTGAGGATCGAGACGTTGCGGTGGCCTGCCTTTTCCAGCCCCGCGCGCATCGCGCCAATGCGGCCGTCCATCATGTCGGACGGGCCGATGATATCGGCGCCGGCATCGGCCTGTGCCAGGGTCATTTTGACCAGCGCTTCAACGGTTTCGTCGTTGAGGATCTCGCCATCCACCACATAGCCGTCATGGCCGTTGATATTATAGGGATCCAGCGCCACGTCCGTCATTACGGCGATATCCGGCGCGGCCTCCTTGATGGCGCGGATCGCACGGTTGGACAGGTTGTCCGGGCTCCAGGCCTCGGCGCAATCCTCGGTCTTGAGGCTTTGATCGGTATAGGGGAAGAGGCAGATCGCCGGGATGCCTAGCGCCTGTGCTTCGGCCGCGGCCTCTGCGATCTTGTCGACCGAGCGGCGCACCACCCCGGGCATCGAGCCGACCGGCTCCTCAATCCCTTCACCGTCGCGTACAAAAACCGGCCAGATCAGATCATCGGTGCTGAGCGTGTTCTCCCGGACCAGTCCGCGGATCGCGGGGCTGACGCGGGTCCGGCGCAGCCGGGCGGCGGGGAAGGGGGCGACGGTGGGTTTCATGGCGGCCTCACGGAGTTTTCTGCAGCGAGGAGTCGCATGGAACCGGGGCGGCCTGCAAGCCTCAGCCGGTTCTTTTCATGCCCGAAATCGCCGCCGGCATCTTGTGCCGGGCGGCGCGGCAGGGGATACAGAGCCGGCTGGCGCGGCCGGCGGTATTTCGCAGGGCAGAGGAACGCGCTTTTGACAGTCATTGATACGCTTCGGGAATTGATCGATCTGCGGTCCTTTTCAAACCTGTGGTTCTGGATTGCCCTGGCTGTGACCTGGTCTACCGTCAGCCATTGGATCATCGGAGTGCCGATTGACATGGTGCACCGGGCCCGCAAACACGGGGGCCAGACCCTTCAGGACCTCGAAGATCTTGCCCGTGTGCATGTGAACCGCCGCATGTTTATTGTCCGGATGTCCGGTGTGTGGATCCTTGGTTTAGCCTGTTTTGGCCTCTCCACGCTGGCGGTGCTGGGCTTTGGCTTTGCCATTGAATTTGCCCAGGCGCTGTTTCTTCTGGGCTTCCCGATGAGCCTGGTTTCCTTGCTCAGCCTGCGCACTGCGAGTTTGATAGAGCGCGAAGAGGCGCGCGGCGAAGCCCTGTGCAAGCGGCTGATCGCCTGCCGGCTGCAAATCCAGCTGATCGGCGTCGTTTCGATCTTTGTCACCGCGCTTTGGGGCATGTATCAGAACCTTCATATCGGCGCGCTTCACTAAGCCGCTAAATGCGAAAGAGGCAGCAATGGCACAGCGTGCAATCACCATGGGCGGCGCACCCGAAGGCTTTGACGCCCGGCTGATCCTGAAGGAAGCCGCCAAGACTGGCGCGCCGGTGCTGCATGTCGCCCGCGACGATAAGCGGATGGAGGCGATGCGCGCCGCATTGGCCTTTTTTGCGCCCGATATGCCGGTGATCGCCTTCCCGGGCTGGGACTGTCTGCCCTACGACCGGGTGTCGCCCAACGCTGATATCGCCGCCGCCCGCATGGCCACATTGGCCGCCCTTGTTCACCAGATGCCGCAGCAGTTCGTGCTGCTGACCACGCTGAACGCCGCCACCCAGCGGGTGCCTGCGCGCACGATCCTGAAAGAGGCTGCATTTACCGCCCGAGTTGACGCCCGGGTTGATGAAGCTGCGCTGCGCAGCTTCCTGGTCCGAATGGGGTTCACTCAAAGCCCGACGGTAATGGAGCCGGGCGACTACGCGGTGCGCGGCGGCATTATCGACATCTTCCCGCCGGGCGAAAGCGGCCCGGTGCGGCTGGATCTGTTCGGCGATGTGCTGGACGGTGCGCGCCGTTTTGATCCTGCAAGCCAACGTACCACCGAAAAGCTGGAGGTGGTGGAACTGGCCCCGGTTTCCGAGGTGATCCTGGACGAGGCCGCGGTCACCCGTTTCCGCCAGAACTACCGCATTGAATTTGGCGCGGCCGGAACCGATGATCCCCTGTACGAGGCGGTCAGCGCGGGGCGCAAACACCAGGGCATGGAACATTGGATGCCCTTCTTCCACGAAGAGCTGGACACCCTGTTCGATTTCCTGCCGGATGCCACGGTGACGCTGGATGACCAGGTGACGCCGGCCCGGCTGGCGCGTTGGGACAGCATCGCCGACCAGTATGAGACCCGCAAGATTGCCATGCAGGCCAAAGGCCGTCTGGATACGGTCTATAAGCCTGCGCCGCCTGCGCTGCTCTATCTCGATGATCTCGCCTGGGAGACGGCTGTTTCCAACCACCGGGTGATCCAGCTGCACCCGCTGCCGCAGGCCTCGGGCCCCGGTGTGGTGGACGCGGGCGGCCGCATCGGGCGTAACTTCGCGCCCGAGCGTCAGCAGGAAAGTATCAGCCTTTTCGGCTCCTTGGCGGCCCATGTTAAGACAAAGATGCAGGAGGGCCCGGTGCTGATCGCCTCCTATTCGGAAGGCGCGCGCGAGCGTCTGACCGGGCTGATCGAGGACGAAGGCCTGGCCGAGGCGGTGCCGGTGCGCGACGGCTCTGGCGTTGGGAAATCCGGGTTGCACCTGGCGGTCTGGGCGCTGGAACACGGCTTTGAAGCGCCGGACATGACGGTGATTTCCGAGCAGGATGTTCTAGGCGACCGGCTGATCCGCGCCCCGAAGAAACGCCGCAAGGCAGAGAACTTCCTGACAGAGACCCAAAGCCTCAGCCCGGGCGATCTGGTGGTCCATGTCGACCACGGCATCGGCCGTTTCACCGGCCTGGAAGTGGTCACCGCTGCCGGGGCCGCGCATGAATGCATCCTGCTGGAATACGCAGAGGCCTCGAAGCTCTACCTGCCGGTCGAAAACATCGAACTGCTGTCCAAATACGGCCATGACGAGGGGCTGCTGGACCGTTTAGGCGGCGGCGCGTGGCAGGCCAAGAAGGCCAAGCTGAAGGAACGCATCCGCGAGATGGCGGACAAGCTGATCCGCATCGCCGCCGAACGCGCCCTGCGCAAGGCGCCTGCGATGGATCCGCCGCCGCACGCCTGGGAGGAGTTCTCGGCCCGCTTCCCCTATCAGGAGACCGACGACCAGCTGCGCGCCATTGAGGACGTGATGGAGGATCTGCACTCCGGCCAGCCGATGGACCGGCTGATCTGCGGCGACGTGGGTTTTGGCAAGACCGAGGTCGCCATGCGCGCCGCTTTTGTGGCCGCCATGTCCGGCCTGCAGGTGGCCGTGGTGGCCCCGACAACACTTCTGGCCCGTCAGCATGCCGCGTCCTTCGCCGAACGTTTTCGTGGTTTCCCGTTGCAAGTCAGGCAGTTGTCGCGCTTTGTTAGCAATAAGGAAGCCCAGCAGACCCGCGACGGCCTGGCCCGCGGCACGGTTGATATCGTGATCGGCACCCATGCGGTTCTGGCCAAGTCCATCCGGTTCCAGAACCTTGGCCTGCTGATCATCGACGAGGAACAGCATTTTGGTGTCGGGCACAAGGAGCGCCTGAAGCAGCTGCGTTCTGATATCCACGTGCTGACCCTGACCGCCACGCCAATTCCGCGCACGCTGCAACTCAGCCTCACCGGCGTTCGGGACCTGTCGGTCATCGGCACGCCGCCGGTGGACCGGCTGGCAATCCGCACCTATGTGAGCGAGTTCGACTCTGTCACCATCCGCGAGGCGCTGTTGCGCGAACACTACCGCGGCGGCCAAAGCTTCTACGTGGTGCCGCGCATCCGGGATCTGGGTGAGGTGGAGGAGTTCCTGAAGGAGCAGCTGCCCGAGCTGACTTACGTTGTCGCCCACGGCCAGTTGGCGGCTGGTGATCTGGATGACCGGATGAATGCCTTCTACGACGGCAAATACGATGTTCTTCTGGCCACTACGATTGTCGAAAGCGGGCTGGATATCCCCACCGCCAATACCATGGTGGTGCACCGCGCCGACATGTTCGGCCTGGCGCAGCTCTACCAGATCCGCGGCCGGGTGGGGCGCTCCAAAACCCGCGCCTATGCCTATCTCACCACCAGGCCGCGCACCCGCCTGACCGCGACAGCTGAGAAACGCCTGCGGGTGCTCGGCTCGCTGGACACGCTGGGGGCCGGCTTTACCCTTGCCTCGCAAGACCTTGATATCAGGGGCGCCGGCAATCTTCTGGGCGAGGAGCAATCCGGCCAGATGCGCGACGTGGGCTACGAGCTGTACCAGTCGATGCTGGAAGAGGCGATCGCCAAGATCCGCTCCGGCGAAATGGAAGGGCTCAGCGAGGCGGACGATCAATGGGCGCCGCAGATCAATCTGGGTGTACCGGTTCTGATCCCGGATACCTTTGTGCCGGACCTGGACGTGCGCCTTGGCCTGTACCGTCGCTTGTCGTCGCTGACCTCCAAGGTGGAGCTGGAAGGTTTTGCCGCCGAGCTGATTGACCGATTTGGAAAATTGCCCAAAGAGGTCAATACCTTACTTCTAGTTGTTCGCATCAAAGCGATGTGCAAAAAGGCCGGTATCGCCAAGCTGGACGGCGGTCCAAAAGGCGCGACGCTGCAATTCCACAATGACAAGTTCGCCTCGCCGCAGGGGCTTGTGGAATTCATCCAGGACCAGAAAGGGCTGGCCAAGGTTAAGGATAACAAGATCGTGGTCCGGCGCGACTGGCGCAAGGACAGCGACAAGATCAAGGGTGCCTTTGCCATCGCCCGCGACTTGGCCGAGAAAGTTGTGGCTGAGAAGAAACGCGCCCGGAAGTGATCCTCCGAAAACGGTGCAGGGTTGCCTTGCCTGAGGCTGCCCGAAGCCTTAGGCAGACCACAGCAAACGCAATCAGACCGGTAAACTCTCACCATGTCCACAGCTCAAAAATGTGATGTCCTGATTGCGGGCGGCGGGCCTGCGGGCCTTTCGGTCGCGGAAAGCCTGCCGGAGCACCTGTCCAAAGTGGTTCTGCATCAGGACCGCGAGATCGGCATGCCGGTGCGGACTTCGGGCGGGACCTGGGTGCGCGACATGGAACAGCTTGACGTTCCGCCGCATCTTTATCATGTCATCAACGAGATCGAATTCCGCTCTGACAACGCGCAGTCGCTTCATCGCCTAAGTGACTGGAAAATGGCGGTTCTGGATATCACCGGGCTCTATAAATGGATTGCGGCGCGTGCCGCTTCCAATGGTGCGGAGATCCTGACGGGCACTAAGTTCCTGACCGCAGAAGAGCGCGATGGCGGCTACCGCTGCACTGCGCGGGCGAGGGATGGCAGCACCAGAGAGTATCAGGCGCGTTACCTGATTGACGCGACGGGCACCCAGTCCGCGGTTTTGTCTTCCCTGGGGCTGGGCCGGAAGCCCGAGCGTGTGGGAGTTGGCATCGAATATGACTATGCCATGCCCGGGGGCGTGTCGGACCGTGCGGTCCTGATCGTCGGTTCGCAGGCGCTGACAGGCTATGGATGGATTTTTCCTGCGCCGAACAACACCTTGAGGATCGGAGTTGGCGTGATTCAGCCTGATACCGATGTCTCGCCCCGTGACCTGATGGCCAAGCTGATGACGCCGGAGGTGCTGGAGTCCTACGGCTTGGAGCTGGGCGAGCGGATCAAGGTCAACGCCGGGGTGATCCCTTCGGTGGCCTATGGAAAACAGCTGGTCTACGGCAATGTGATCCGGACCGGGGATGCCGCAAATTTTGCGACACCAACCGTGGGCGAGGGCATCCGGCAAGCGGTTGAATTCGGCCGGATGCTGGGAGGCGCCCTGGGTGAAACCATGGCCACCGGGCAGCGCCGGCCACTGAAAATGTATGAAAAATCTGCCCGCAGCCGCTTTGCGCGCGATTATCATTTTGGCTTTATGACTAACCGGCGGATGGCGAAGTACACCATTGCTGATTGGGATAAATCAGTGCGCCGGGTAGCGCGCCTCAGCGAGGCCGAGATGGCCGCGCTTGTCCGCTCGGAATTTGCGCCGCAGATGCTGATGCGCACGGCGGCCAAGCAAGTCTGGCACAAGTTGCGGCGCTGACCCTGCGGGTCAGGCCGGCAGGCGCGCCTCCAGCCGCGCAAGATGCAGCATCAGCAGCCAGGCCACGGCCAGCATAACAAGCGTGCCGCCTGCCAGCGGAACCACCGTGCCGTCAAACATCAACCCAACCGGGGCAGCGATCACCGCGGCCATCACGGTTGACACCGCGCCGATCAGCGAAGCAGCCGTGCCGGCAATATGCCCCACCGGCTCCATCGCCATTGCGTTGAGGTTGCCCATGGTCAGCCCGGCCATGAAGAAGATCGTGGTCTGCCAGATCACGAAGCCGCCGAATTGCACGTCCAGCGGCAGCTCTGAGGTTCCGATCAGCAGCATGGCAGTGGAGAGAACGACCTGTGTGGCCAGCGTCCAGGTCACGATCCGGCGCATGCCCACCCGCACCACGATGGCTGCGTTCAGGATGCTGCTGGAGCCGGCGATGACCGCAACAGCCCCGAACCAGAAGGGAAAGCTGTCACCGCGGCCGTAAACCTGTTCATAGACCGGCTGCACCATCAGGATCATCACAAAGAGAATGCCGTAGCAAAGCGTCTGCACGAAGATCGACATACGGACGGTCGGATGGGCCCAAAGCTCGCGCACGGCCTCCATGATTTTGCCGGTCCGGAAGGGCATCCGGCGCTCCGGTGCCAGCGACTCGGGCAGGCGAAGTCCCATCCACAGGATGATGATGGCGGCAAAACAGGCAAAGGCCAGGAAGATCGCGCGCCAGCCGGCCAGGGCGATGATGCCCGCGCCCATCAGCGGCGCAATGGCAGGCACCAGTGTGAAGATCACCATGGCGATCGAAATCATCTTGGCCATCTCGCGCCCGGAATAGAGATCGCGCACCACCGCAAGGGCTGCCACCCGCGGTCCCGCCGCGCCCAGCCCCATAACGAGCCGCGCCAGCAGGGTGATTTCCAGCGAGCGGCTGAGCCAGGCGACAATACAGGAGGCGATATACAGCCCGGCACCTGCCAGGATCACCGGCTTGCGCCCGAAGGCATCCGAAAGCGGACCGGTAAAAAACGTGCCCAGCCCCATGCCGACCACAAAGGCAGTGATGATGAACTGCGCCTGATTCAGGTCATCCGGGCTCAGCTCTGCGCCGATCTCGGGCAGGGCCGGCAGCATCGAGTCGATGGAGAATGCGATGGATGAAAACATCATCGCGATCAATGCGATGAACTCGGCCTTTGACATGCGGCCGGCTGCGGACTGGGACATTTGTAACCTCGCGCGCCGCCTGCGGGGGCCGCCTCTATGGCGGCCATACCGGACAGCGCGTGCGACTCCGGTACCACAGCGGCATCGCTCCCGCCAGAGGGCGGGGCGCACAGGGTTCTGTGCACTGTTGCGTTGTTAACGGGCGCCGCCGGCCGGGCCGCTGCCCTGATGCGGAGCATCATCGGCATTGGCGGCATCAGCCTCATCGCAACGGTGGCGGCCATTGCCGAGGTGGCCGACCAGCCATTCGGTATGCTCTTCGCGTTTTTCCATGTGGTACTGGGCAAACTCGCGGATCGCCACGGCAAAGACGCCAAGCCCGCCGAAGATCAGGAAGGTGGTCCCGATCTTGCCGGCGGCAGTGGCGGGCACCAGCTCGCCGTAGCCAACGGTGGAGATGGTCACAACGGTGAAGAAATAGCTGTCGAGCCAGCTCCAGCCTTCGATGTAATGAAAGAACACGGTGCCGGACCCCACCACACCCAGCAGGCTGTAGACGATGGTAAAGACACTGAGTTTTTTCACGCGGGCTCTCCGTCCTCTTTCATCTGCTCCATGATCTCGCCGATCACTTTCTGCCAGAGTTCGGGCGGCTGCGCGCCGGGCACGGCGTGCTGGCTGGCGACGATGAAGGTGGGCACCGAGCTGACCCCCATCTCGCGCGAGTGGGCATCACGCTTGCGGATATCCTCGGCGTCACTGTCCGAGGCCAGCAGCTTGCGCACCACGCTGCCGTCCATGCCGTTGCTATCCGCGATATCGGCCAGAACCTCGTGATCGCCAATGTCGCGGCCCTCCTCAAAGTAGGCTTTGAACAGCGCGTCGACCACGCCGTTCTGCGCGCCTTCGATGCCGGCCCAGTGGATCAGACGGTGGGCATCCAGCGTGTTGGGGGTGCGCTGCATGGCGTCGAAATTGATGCTGAGGCCGGATTTTTCTGCATGTTCCACCACCGGCGCATAGGCTTGCACCGCGCCTTCCTTGCCGCCGAACTTGCCTTCCAGATAGGCGCGCCGGTCCATGCCGCCCGCGGGCATGTCAGGGTTCAGCTGGAACGGGTGCCATTCGATCACGAAGGGATGCTCCGGAACAGCTGCCAGCGCCTTTTCCAGGTTGGTCTTGCCGATATAGCACCAGGGGCAGATCGGGTCCGAGAGGATGTCGAGTTTCACGGTCATTTTCGGTCGCTTTCGAAATAGGCGGGCAGGGCGCGGCGCAGCAGTTTGCCGTTTGCGCCCGTGGGCAGTTTGTCCAGATATAGGCAGGCGCGCGGCTGCTTGTAGCGGGCAAGCCGGGTTT
>CAJXHQ010000003.1 GCA_913054485.1 uncultured Paracoccaceae bacterium | reverse complement strand
TCCTTTTGGTAAATGGGATGAACCTATTCTTGTCATGGCTGGCAAGGGACTTATAGATCCTTGTCCACTTTGGGATGATAATGGCGATACCTTTTTAGTCCATGCCTACGCTGGCAGCAGAGCTACACGCAGGCCGACGGGTTCTCCCGCAACTGGCTGGACAATTACGGCTGGGTCAATCTGATCTCTCCCGAAGGGCTGTTCCAAAGTGACGAGATGCGGATCTCGATCGGCTATTGGGGGGCGGGGCAGCACTATGATGAACACTCCCACGCGCCCGAGGAAACCTATCTGATCCTGGCGGGCCGGGCACAGTTTTTCTCCGAAGGCCGCGCTATGCGCGAGGCCGGGGCAGGTGAGACGGTGCATCATGCGCCGCATCAGAAACACGCGATCTGCATGACGCCGGGCCCGCTGCTGGCAGCCGCTTTCTGGCGCGGCGAAGACCTGCTGAAGAAATCCGATCTGGGAAGGGAGCTGGGATGAAGATCACCCGTATCACGCTCTGGGAGGTGCCGCTCACCAGCCACGAGACCTATTACATGGCCGGGGGCAAGACCTGCGGCACGACCACATCAGTGATCTTGCGGCTGGACACCGACACAGGGTTGCAGGGCTGGGGAGAGGTCTGCCCGATACCGCATTACCTGCCGGCCTATGCTGGTGGCGTGATCCCGGCGGTGGAAGAGATGGCACCGGTGCTGCTGGGAGCCGATCCCGTGGGGCCGGAGGCGCTGATGGAGAGGCTGAACCAGCACCTTCAAGGGCATCCATACGCCAAGTCAGCGATTGATACCGCGCTTTGGGACCTGACCGCACAGGCGGCGGGGCTGCCACTGCACGCGCTGCTCGGCGGGCAGGCGGTTCAGGATATGCCGCTCTATCACTCCATAACCTGCGTTGCGCCGGACGAGATGGCCCGCATGGCGCGCGAGGCTTATGAGCAAGGGATGCGCCAGTTCCAAGTGAAACTGGGCGCGGATGATGACTGGCAGGCGGATGCCGAGCGGCTGATCAAAGTACGCGAAGCTGTTGGTGCCGGGCCGCTGGTCTATGGCGATTGGAACTGCGGCGCGGATGCGCTGACCGCCACCCGCACCGTCCGCGCTGTCGCCCATCTGGACGTGATGCTGGAACAGCCCTGCGCCACGCTTCAAGAATGCGCCCATGTGCGCGCTGCCACTGGCCTGCCGATGAAGCTGGACGAAAGCGCGCATGATATGGCCTCGGTTATTGCCGGGCACCTGGCGGGCTGCATGGATGCCGCGGCGCTGAAACTGTCGAAAATGGGCGGGTTGTCCGCAATGCGGCGCATTCGCGACCTTTGCCTCAGCCTTGGCACGCAGATGTGCATCGAAGACACCTGGGGCAGCGATGTGACCACCGCCGCGCTGCTGCACCTGGCGGCCAGCACGCCAGCCCGCGGGATCATGAATACCTGCGATCTGAGCCACTATGTGGCGCCCCGGCTTGACGCGGCCGCGCCGCAGCGCCGCAATGGTCGTATCGCCCCGCCCGAGGGCCCTGGCCTGGGCGTGACCCCCGATCCAGAGGTGCTTGGGCAGGCCAGCGCCATCCTCGACTGACCAGACCAGAAGACATAGACAGGAGATCAGCCATGACACCCATCCTTAGCCAGGCAGAGTGGCAGGCGCGCGCAAAAGCGGTGCTGCCCGGCGGCGGTTTCGGCAATTTCGACCCGGCAGTTTTCATCCGGGAAGGGCAGGGTTCCCGCGTGTGGGACGAGGACGGCAACGAATATGTCGACCTTTTGATCGGCTCCGGCCCGATGCTCTTGGGTCATGGCCACCCGGAGGTGCTGGAGGCGGTGGCTGAACAGCTGCCCAAGGGTATGACCTTTTTTGCCAATAATGCGGTCGGCATCGAACTGGCCGAGGAAATCTGCCGCGCCGTGCCATGCGCCGAACAGATCCGCTATGTCTCTTCCGGGGGCGAGGCGGACATGTATGCGATGCGGCTGGCGCGGGCCTTCACCGGGCGCGACAAGATCGTGAAGTTCGAGGGCGGCTATCACGGCATGAGTGCTGAGGCGCAGATGTCGCTGGCACCGGCGAAGATGGTGAATTATCCGCAGGCGGTGCCGGACAGTGCCGGCATTCCGGAAGGGGTGCGGGCCGAGATGCTGATCGCGCCTTTCAACGATCCTGATTACATCCGCTCGCTGCTGGCAGAATGGGGCAATGAGGTTGCGGCGATCATTGTGGAGCCATTGCAGAGGATCATCCCGCCGGAGCCCGGCTTCCTGCAGGTATTGCGCGAGGAAGCTGACAGATACGGCATCCTGCTGATCTTTGACGAGGTGGTGACCGGCTTCCGCTTTGCCTATGGCGGCGCGCAGGAGCTTTACGGCGTGACGCCCGATATCGCCACGCTGGGCAAGATCATCGGCGGCGGCTTCCCGCTGGCCGCCATTGCCGGGACCGCGGATATCATGGCGCATTTCGACAAGGCGGCCGTAGGTGCGGATAAATGGCTGATGCAGCTCGGCACGCTCTCCGGTAACCCGGTGGCCGCCATCGCGGGCCTGAAAACAATGGAGATTCTGCGGCGCGACGGTCAGTACGAAGTGCTGCGCGCGCATGGGCTTCGGCTTCAAGACATGGCATCTGCGGCACTGGAGGCACAGGGCATAGCGCACCGGATTGCCGGCGACCCGACACTGTTCGAAATCGTCTTCACAGATTCGCAGCTGCGCAACTACCGTGATGTTCTGCAGGCAGACACCGCCAAAGGCGCAGCTTTCAACAAGGTTCTCATGTCAGCAGGACTGTTTAAGGCTCCGGGTAAAACCTATCCGTGCCTAGCCCTGAGTGACGCAGATTTTGCGCTGGCTGAAGCGGCATATGCCGCAGCAGCAGAGGCCATTGCCGGCTAGCTTTCATCCGAAACACAACCGGCTGCGCGATGCGGCACAGTCGGTCTAGCGGTATCCGTAATTTTACATAATCAATATTATCTGCAAGTTTGTGTGAGTGCAAAGTTAGACTGTCCCGCATCTGCAAAGTATCAGTGTCACACTTCCCTGTTGAGCAAGCAGGATTGTAGTGTAGCCGTAGGACTGGCGATCACGACCGCGCGCGATCGGGACCGCACTTTGACCGCCTCAGAAGAGCAGGTCTTGGTCGTGGTCAGGGAACAGAATTCCGGCAGCCTTCAGCGTGTGCGCAATAGCCCCCTCAGCTTGAAACCCATCCTGCCGGAGATGCAGTTTCTGCCAATACCCATCCGTCAGAGTTTCAATCCATTCGCTTGCCAGCGCCGCCTTCACGGTGTCGCCCGAAGCCAACGCGGCGCAAATCTCGCGCAGCGCTTCTGACCTGCGCGCCTCAAATGCGGCGGATATGTCTGCATATTGGCCCACGAACTTCTGCTCTCCCATGAAAGCGAACCAGACAGTCAGCGCTTCAGGGTTGCAGATCGCGGGATCAAAATCCGCTGCAACAATGGCCCGCAGCCGGGCGGCGGGTTCTTCTCCCGCGGCCTCCAAGGCGGCCATCCAATGGGCCTCGTAGCGCTGGTAGAGGTCACGCATGGTCTCTGCCAGGATGCCGGTCTTCGACTTGAAATAGAACACTGCCACGCCTTGCGACAGCCCGGCACCGTCCGCAACCGTGGCCAACGTCGTCCGCGCCAGACCGTTCTCAACGATCGAGCGGAACGCCGCGTCGAGAATCTGCCGCCGCCGCATATCGGCGTTTTCCTTGCGCTCCTTGCGCGGTTTTCGGCCCCTGGCCGGTTCTGCCGTCATTGCCGCCTCGCCGTATCTTCCCTCTATCCCCTTGTTTCACAAACCGAAGCAGTTGTCAGGATTGAAAAGTTTGAGTGAGCGCTCAAATAAACTTTACGCAGCCAATTTCGGTTCCTATGCTCGATGCCACGGCACCGGGCTGGTCCGGGCAGTTCACTCAGGAAGACAGCGATGACCAAGATGACAGCTTCACCGCTCAAGAATTCTCCCAGCGCGGAGGAGCTGAGCCAATGGGACCGGACCCACCAGCTGCATCCTTGGATGGCGACGGATGACTGGCGCGGCTATGACAATATGCTGATGGACACGGCGCGGGGTATTCACCTGTGGGACGCGGCCGGCAAATGCTACATCGACGGTCCCGGCGGCATGTGGTGCACCCAGATCGGCTACGGGCGGCAGGAGATGGCGGATGCCATTGCCGCGCAGGTGATGAAGCTGCCCTACACGTCCCCCTTCACCAACACTACCGAACCCTCGGCGGTGCTGGCCAAGAAACTGGCCGATATGGCGCCCGGTGATCTCAACAATGTCTTCTTCACCACCGGCGGGTCAACCGCCGTGGATACCGCGCTGCGGACCATGCAGTATCTGAACAACCGGCGCGCCAAGCCGCAGAAGAAGATGATCCTCGCCCGCGAAAAGGGCTATCACGGCTCCACTTACCTGGCCCATTCGGTGACCGGCAAGGAACGCGACAAGAGCGAGTTCGACTTTGAAACCCGGCTGGTACACTTCCTGCCCGACGTGAACCCATACCGCCGCCCTGAAGGAATGAGCGTCGCGGACTGGTGCGACGCCAAGGTGGCGGATATGGCACGGGCGATCGAGGAGATCGGCGCGGAAAACATCGGTGCCTTCATCGCCGAACCAGTGCTGTCTTCCGGCGGGGTCATTGTACCGCCCGAAGGTTACCACAAGCGCACGCTGGAGCTGTGCCGGGCCAATGACATTCTTTACATCTCGGACGAGGTGGTCACCGGTTTCGGGCGGCTCGGCCACTGGTTTGCCTCCGAGGAAGTGTTCGGCATCCAGCCCGACATAATCACCTGCGCCAAGGGGCTGACCTCGGGCTACCTGCCGCTCGGGGCCTGCATCATCTCGGACAGGGTGATGGAGCAGATGAGCCACCTGGGCACGCCGTCCTCCTACACCAATGGCTACACATATTCCGGCCATCCGGTGAGCTGCATTGCCGCTCTGACCAATATCGAAATCTTCGAGCGCGAAGGCCTCCTCGAACATGTCCGCGCGGTCACCCCGCAGTTTCAGGCCCGGCTGGCGGATCTGAAGAAATACAGCATCGTCGGTGCTGCCCGCGGCATGGGGCTGTTGGGCTGTATCGAGGGCAAGGCCGATGATCTGGAGGCGGAGCGCAAGCTTGGATCGATGATCGATGCGGCCTGCGAGGAGATGGGGCTGATCGTGCGGCCGCTGATCAATATGGCGGTCTTCTCTCCGCCGCTGATCATCACCCCGGAGGAGATAGACGGGATGTTCGACATCCTTGAACGCGCCATCCAGCAGGTCGAAGCCCAACTGAAGAGATAACCCGTGGTGCTGCCTTAGTTTTTAGGCGGCACCGCCCCTGCCAACGAGAAATGGGCCGGGAAGAGCGCGGCCAGGAACCGAAAGACAATCCGCAAGGCTTCGTCCCGGTCGAAGCGGTCCGGGTGCAGCAGGTAGTCGGTCCACATGCCTTCCATCAGAGCAATCGTGCCATGGGTCGCGTCACGGGCCGAAAGCACGGGATCCTCTCGGCCCGCCTCACGTACAATACGGGTAAACGCATTGAGGATCATGTTACGCAGCCGGTCATCCCGGGTGTCGGAATATTCGGCAATCGCGGAACGGTTGCGCGCCTCGCCGCGAAAGGCATACCAGATGCTGACGTTGCGCCGGTTCAGAACCGGCTCGCTGAGGTCGCCGCGCACGATCATCTCGACCCGCTCCTGCGGGCTGTCGCCGCCTGATTGCAGCAAGGCCTCAAGCCCGTCGTAATACTCCTCAGAGGACGAACGGGCCGCCGCGGCCAGCAGGTTATCCTTGCCACCGAAATGGAGATGAATCATGCCGCGCGACAGGCCGGCGCGCTGGATAATCTCGCTTACCGAGGTTTCGGAGATTCCCTTTTCAGAGACCGAGTCCAATACCGCTTTAATCAGTGCCTGGCGGTTCTGCTCCCGGTTCTGTTCGCGTTTTCCCGGCATAGGATCCCTGTTTCCCTGTCAGCGCCTGCTGGGCCGCGCACATATGCGGTTTGGCCGGATACAGCAAGATTTGGCGCGCCTTCACCATGGCATGCGCTTAACCCATGCTCTAACAAAAATGGACACACGTCCATTTATTTCGACAAAGCTGTTGACAGAATCCCCCAAGCCCGGCCACCTTTAGATGGACGATTGTCCATTTTTCTACAAATGCCAGTCGTCCGCCCGCTAACGCAAGCCCTGAACGGAGTCCCATGCCCGGAGTTCTGAAAACAGAAACAGGCAAAGGCCTGGCGCTGAGCGCCCCGGCCTCGCTTTATGTCGGGCTGCTGGTGGCGGCGCCGCTGGCCATTTTGGTCGCCTATAGTTTCTGGACCCAGACCTATGTCGCCATCGACAAGACGCTGACATGGGCCAACTACATCGAGGCCGCCACTGATCCGCTGGTGCGCCACCTGATGCTGCGCTCCATCCTCATTGCCGGGGCGGTGACGCTGGCCACCGTGGCGCTGGCCTATCCGATTGCCTATTTCATCGCCTTCCGCACCCAGAAGAAGACCCTCTGGCTGCTGCTGATCACCATCCCCTTCTGGAGCAGCTATCTGCTGCGGGTGTTCAGCTGGAAACTGATCCTCGGCTTCAACGGCGTGATGAATTCGGCGCTGCTGACCACAGGTGCGATCGATGAGCCGCTGACCTTCCTGCTGTACAACGAATTTGCCGTGGTGCTGACGCTAGCCCACGCCTGGGCGCCCTTTGCGATCCTGCCCATTTACGTTTCGCTGCAAAAGATCGACCGCGCCTATCTTGAGGCCGCGACGGACCTTGGCTGCAACCGGCTGGAGCGTTTCTTCCGCGTCACCCTGCCGCTGACCGTGCCGGGCATCATTGCCGCATCGCTGATCATCTTCATCCCCACCGTCGGCGACTACGTGACGCCCTCGCTGGTGGGCGGCTCGCAGGGCAAGATGATTGCCAACCTCATGCAGGTACAGTTCGGCGCGGCCAACAACTGGCCGCTGGGGGCCACGCTTTCACTGGTCGCCATGGCCTCGGTCGGGGCGGTTGCCATCGGCTTTGTCGTGATCACCACCGCCTTGGGGAGACGCATCCGATGAAACTGCTCACCCGTTTCCCTTGGCTCTTTGTCTACGCTATCGCCTATCTGGTGTTCCTCTACCTGCCGGTGCTGCTGCTGCCGCTGTTTTCTTTCAATGACGGCACCATCGTGGCCTTCCCGATGAAGGGCTTCACGCTGAAATGGTACGCCGGTCTGGGCGGGCAGGAGACGCTGCTGCAGGCCATGGTCAACTCATTGATCGTCGGCATCGTCACTGCGCTGGTGGCCACCTCGCTGGGACTTTTTGCCGCCCGTGCCTACGTGCGTTACCGCTTCAAGGGCAAGGAGCTGTCTGAAGGGCTGGTGATGCTGCCGCTGGTCATTCCCGGCATTATCGTGGCGTCGTCGATGCTGGTGCTGTTCATCTCGCTGGGACTGAAACCCTCGCTGACCACGGTCGTTTTGGGCCATGTCTTCCTCGCCCTGCCCTTTGCCGTTTCGATCATGAAATCCGCCTTCGACGATTTCGACCAGTCACTGGAGGAAGCCGCTTTTGATCTGGGCGAAAGCATCATCGGCACCTTCCGCCGCGTGACCTTGCCGATTGTGGCACCGGGCATCGTTGCCTCGCTGCTGGTGACTTTTACCGTATCTTTCGACGAATTTGTGCTGGCCTTCTTCCTCTCCGGCAACCAGCCCACCCTGCCGGTCTATATCTGGAGCCAGATCCGCTTCCCGGCAAAACTCCCGAACACGCTGGCGCTCGGCTCGCTCTTGCTGCTGGCCTCCGTGCTGCTGCTGCTGACGGCGGAATACTTCCGCCGCCGTTCCACCAAATCCGCCTGACCTGAAGGACCGCAAGAGATGAGCGATCAGAACATCATCGAAATCTCCGGGGTGGAAAAACGCTTCGGCACGTTCACGGCGGTGAGCGACCTGAACCTGGACCTGAAAAAGGGCGAGTTTTTCTCGCTGCTGGGCCCCTCGGGCTGCGGCAAGACGACGGCGCTGCGGATGATCGCGGGCTTTCAGGATAATGACAAAGGCAGCATCAGCATCGACGGGCAGGACATGGCGGATATCCCCGCCAACAAGCGCCCCGCCAATATGGTGTTCCAGTCCTACGCCATTTTCCCGCATCTGAACGTCGGCGACAATGTCGCCTTCGGCCTGCGCAAACTGGGCCTCAGCAAGGCCGAGATCAAGACCCGCGTCGCCGAAGCCCTCGGCATGGTCGAACTGGGCGGGCTGGAGACCCGCAAGGCGGATGAGCTGTCGGGCGGCCAGCGCCAGCGGGTTGCATTGGCGCGCGCGCTGGTGATGCGGCCCAAGGTACTGCTGCTGGACGAACCGCTGTCGGCGCTGGACAAGAACCTGCGCGAGGCAATGCAGCTGGAAATGCGCCGTCTGCAGCAAAAACTGGGCATCACCTTTGTCATGGTCACCCACGACCAATACGAGGCGATGACCATGTCCGACCGTATCGGCGTGATGTTCGCCGGCAAACTGGCCCAGGTGGATCGGCCGGACGTGCTCTATGCCCGGCCCTGCAACAGGCAGGTGGCGTCCTTCATCGGCGGCATGAATTTCCTGCAAGCCCGCATGGTGGGCGACGGCGGCGGCCAGATGGATGTGGATGTGCAGGGCTTCGGCAAGCTGACCATCGGCGTGAATCCCAATGTGGAGATCCACGATACCGACCTGCTGGTGGGCGTGCGCCCCGAACAGCTGGAGATCGGCGCCGAGAAGCCGGATGGCTACGACGGCTATCTCCAGGGTGAGGTCAGCGATGTCGCCTTCTACGGCGAAAGCGTCCACTACCACATCCGCGCCGCTGGGCTGGACGAGACACTTGCGGTGGCCGTGCCGAACTACTTCCACACGGTCGATCACCAGCGTGGCGATACGGTCTGGCTGGGGGTGCAGAACGCCTCGGTCATCGATCTCGGCGCGCGCGAACATCAGTAATTTCAGGGAGGAAGAACAATGAAAATCAAAACACGATCATTGCTGACTGCTGCTGCCTTGGCGGCTGGCGCGGGAACCGCCTTTGCCGGTGCCGAAGACCTGACTATTTTCGACTGGTCCGGCTACGAGGATCAGGGCTTTTACGGCGATTACGTCGCCAAACACGGAGGTGCCCCCAGCTACACTTATTTCGGCAGCGTCGAGGAAGCTTTCACCAAGCTGCAATCCGGTTTCACCGCCGATCTGGCCCACCCCTGCACCGATGCGCTGCGCAAATGGGTTGCTGCGGATCTGATCAAACCGATCGACACGTCCAAGATTACCAATTGGGACAGCCTGCTGCCGCAGATCAAGGACGTGGACGGCGTCACCATTGACGGCAACACCTATATGGTGCCGTTTGAATGGGGCAACACCGGGCTGATCTACCGCACGGATGAAATTGCGGACGACAAGATCTCGCTCCAGATGCTGGCCGATCCCGCCTACCAGGGCAAGGTTGCCATTCCGGACGCGGCCTCTTCGGCCTATGCGATGGCAGCGCTGGCCACCGGCGCCTCCAGCTACACCGACATGAGCGATGCCGAGTTTCAGGCCGCCTCGGACTACCTGCGTTCGATCCATCAGAATATCCGTTTCTATTGGTCTGACGCTGGCCAGCTGGATCAGGCCATCGCCTCGGGTGAGGTGCTGATGGGTTGGGGCTGGAACCAGTCCGAACTGAACCTGATCTGGAACGAAACCCCTGCCAAGATGATGCGCGACGTCGACAAGGGCATTGCCACCTGGGTCTGCGGCTATGTGCACCTGAAGTCCTCGGAACAAAGCGACGAACAGGTCTACGACATGCTGAACGCGCTCAGCGCTGAGGCCAGCGGCAAATACATCATCGAAAGCTGGGGCTACCCGCATTCCAACGCCGCCGCCTTCCAGTCCGCCGATCAGGAGCTTATCAAGACCTACGGCTTTGACGATGTGGACAGTTTCTTTGAAGGCTCGCTGTTCTTCGACGCGGTGACGCCGGAACTGGAAGCCCGCATGCTGAAGGAATTCGAACGTATCAAAGCCGGGTTCTGAACCCCGTCCGCGGCGGGGGTAGCCCCGCCGCATACCCTGCGGTCCCGGCCCCTCCTCCACAGCCACCACTCACGACAAAGGATGCGCAGACATGTCAGGCGCTAACGGGTATTCTGTTCTCTTCGAGCCGGTGAAAATCGGCCCCGTCACCACCCGCAACCGGTTCTACCAGGTGCCCCATTGCAACGGCCTGGGCCATGTGCGCCCGCAGGCCGAGGCAGCCATGCGCGGCATGAAGGCCGAAGGCGGCTGGGGCGTGGTCTGCACCCAGGAAACCGAGATCCACCCGACCTCGGACCTTGGGCCTTATGCGGAAAACCGCATCTGGGACGAACATGACATCCCTGCCCTGCGGCTGATGACGCAGGCGGTGCATGAACACGGCTCGTTGGCGGGGATCCAGCTGGCGCACAACGGCTATCACGCGCCCAACCACCTGACCCGCGCGCCGGTGCTGGCCCCCTCGGACATGCCGATTGAAAGCGCCTATCCGAAACAGGCCCGCGCCATGGACAAGCAGGACATACGCGACCTGCGTCAATGGCATCGCGCCGCCGCCCGCCGCGCCCGTGAGGCCGGATTCGACATTGTCTATGTCTACGCCGGCCACAACATGACCCTGCCGCAGCACTTCCTGCTGCCGCAGTACAATGACCGGTCCGATGAATACGGCGGCAGCCTTGAGAACCGCCTGCGCCTGACCCGGGAACTGCTGGAAGAAACCCGCGAGGAGCTGGACGGCCATTGCGCCGTGGCCTTCCGCTTTGCTGTCGACCAGATGATGGGTCCGGACGGCATGCAGGCCGCCGAGGAAGGCCGCGCCGTGGTCGAAATGCTGGCAGAACTGCCGGACCTCTGGGACGTGAATGTCTCGGACTGGAGCAACGACAGCCAGACCACCCGGTTCCAGCCGCAGGACGGCTTCCAAGTGCCCTATATCGAGTTCGTGAAACAGGTGACCTCCAAGCCCGTTGTCGGCGTTGGCCGTTTCACCTCACCGGATCTGATGACCTCGCTGGTGAATAAGGGCGTGCTGGACCTGATCGGCGCGGCGCGACCCTCCATTGCCGACCCCTTCCTGCCGTCCAAAATCGAGGCCGGCCGGATCGAGGAGATCCGCGAATGCATCGGCTGCAATATCTGTGTCTCCGCCGACACGCTGGGCGTGCCGATCCGCTGCACCCAGAACCCCACCATGGGCGAGGAATGGCGGCGCAAATGGCACCCCGAGAAGATCGCCGCCAAGGGCCGCGAAGAGGCCGCGCTGGTGGTCGGTTCCGGCCCCGCCGGGCTGGAATGCGCCATGCAGCTGGCCAAGCGCGGCTATGACGTGACCCTTGCCGAAGCCCGCCCCGAATTCGGCGGCCGCGCTTTGCGCGAAAGCCGCCTCAAAGGGCTGTCCGCCTGGAAACGGGTCACAGATAACCAGCTCTGGGATCTGCAGCAGCGCGGCAATGTGCAGATGTTCACTGACAGCCCGATGACCGCGGAAGAGGTCGCCGGGCTGGAGATCCCCAATGTCTTCCTCGCCACCGGTGCCACCTGGCACCGCGACGGGCGCGGGCGCTCCTCGCTTGCTCCCTTGCCCATTGAGGGCCTGCCCGCCTTCACGCCGGATGACATCATGGTAAACGACCTGCCCCCCGAAGACGGCCCGGTTCTGCTCTATGATGATGATCAGGGCTATATGGGCGGCGTGGTCGCCGATCATCTGGCCGAGGCCGGCCGCAAGGTGATCCTTGTCACCCCCGGTGCGATTGTATCGGCCTTCACCGATCTTACGCTGGAGCAATCGCGCGTACAGACGGCGCTGATCGAAGCAGGCGTGGAGATCATCCCGCTGCACAGCCTGCAATCGGCGGACGCATCCGGCGCCACGCTGGCCTGCACCTACACAGGCCGAAGCCGCCATATCCCCTGCGCCAGCCTGATGATGGTCACCTCCCGCGCCCGCGATACCGAGCTGTTCGACGCCCTGCACGACGGCTATGCCGGCCGCTTTACCACGCTGGAGCTGCTGGGCGACGCTGCCCAGCCCGGGCTGATCGCTGATGCGGTCTATGCCGGCCACATGGCGGCGCGCAATTTCGAATGCGACCCGGCCCAAACGGACGCGGACTGGTTCCGCCGCGAACTGATTTCTCTCGACGATATGGGAGGCAAATAATGCCCAAAGATGACCTGCAAGTGATGCGCGATTTGATCGAGGCCCACCGTGAGGGCTTTGCGCTGGAACGGCATTTCTACACCTCCGGGGCGGTCTATGATCACGACATTAAATCCTTCTGGAACCGCAATTGGATCTGGGCCGGCCATGTCAGCCAGATTGCGGAGCCGGGCGATTTCTTCCTGTTCGACTACGGGCCGGAATCCGTCATCGTGGTGCGCGACCGCGACGGGGGTGTGCGCGCCCATATGAATGTCTGCCGCCACCGCGGCTCGCGCGTGTGCCTGGAAAAACAGGGCAGTGCGCGGGTGTTCTCCTGCCCCTACCACGCCTGGACCTTCGGGCTGGACGGCCGGTTGCGCGGCGGCCGTGCGATGGGGCCGGATTTCGACCCCAAGGACTACGGGCTGTTCCCGGTGAGTGTGCAGATCTTCGAAGGGCTAATCTTCATCTGCGCCGATGACAATCCGCCTGCCTTGAACGAAAGTCTGGCGCAGTTGAAACCGCTGGCCGCACCTATGCAGCTGGAAAACATGAAGCTGGCGCATGAGGCGTCATACCCGGTGCCCGCCAACTGGAAGCTGGCGATTGAGAACTATCTGGAGTGCTATCACTGCGCGCCCTCGCATCAGGAATACGCCCGCAGCCATTCGCTGAAGGATCCGGCGGATGTGGAGAAATACGCCGAAGCCTTGCGCGAACGCTCAAGTGCCATCGGCCTGCCGAACGACGAACTGGACCTCACCGGCGCAGCCTCGCTGGCACCCGGCGCGGATGTCTACTGGCGGCGCTACCCGCTGTTTCCCGGCTACCTTACCGGCAGCAAATCCGGCGAACCGCTGGCCCCGCCCTTGGGTGTGCTGACCGGCCATGACGGCGGCGCGACGGATCTGGCCATCGGAACGCTGAACTACTTCCTGATCTATGCCGATCACATGGTCGGCTACCGCTTCATCCCGCGTGGCCTGCAGGAGACCGACATCCAGATCGCCTGGTATGTGCGTGGCGATGCCGAGGAAGGAAAAGACTACAATAAGGAAGACCTGGCCTGGCTCTGGCACGTGACATCGCATGATGACGAGAAGATAATCCGCCACAATCAGGAGGGCGTGAATTCGCACCGCTTCCAGCCCGGCCCGCTCTCCGAAATGGAGTGGAGCCTGCCCGGCTTCTACAAGACCTATTTCAACATGATCTGACGGCGCGCGAACCCCGCAGAAGACCAATGACACTCGAACACCCGGAGACCGCCCATGGTTGACGTCACAAAAACCCGATCCCGCCGCAGCGGTGGCCGTGCGGCGCGCGCCGCGGCCCGCACCGCCGACACCGCCTCACCCGCCATCTGGGCGGGCACTTCAGGCGGCCGCTACAGGCCGCTGTCGGATGGCGACATGCAGAAGATCCACAACGCGGCGCTGACCATTCTTGAAAACACCGGCATCGGCGACCCCACCGAGGAGCTGCTGGATCTGGTGCTGCCCAAGGGTGCGGTACTGAATGATCATGGCCGCCTGTGCTTCCCGCGCGCCCTGATGGAAGACCTGCTTGCCATGGCCGCCAGTGAGTTCTACGTCCACGCCCGCGGCAGCCGGGCCGGCAAGGACGACATGCATTGCACCAAGGAGAAGGTCTATTACGCCAACTCCGGCACGGCAGTGACCACTTTTGATGCCGCCTCGCGCAGCTACCGGCCGTCCACCATGAAGGACATCTATGATTTCACCCGGCTGGTGGACCGGCTCGACAATATCCACATGACCGGGGACACCGTGCTGGCGACGGACGTGCCGCAGGATTTCGAGCATGACATGACCATGCTCTACGCGATCCTTGCGGGCAGTGAAAAACCCTCCTGCCTCACTTTCCGCTACCGCGCCCATATCAAACCTGCGATCGAGATGTTCGACATCGCCCATGGCGGCGAGGGCAAATTCCTGGAAAAACCTTCCGTGATCTTCGGCGGCTGCCCCATTGTGTCGCCGCTGCGCCTGGGCCGCGAGAACCTAGAGATCATGATCGACACCGCCAAACTGGGTCTCACTTGCGACCTGGCGGTTCCGCCGCAGGCCGGGGCAACATCTCCCGCTCCGCTTGCCGGCACACTGGCTCAGGCGGTGGCCGAAACGCTGTCCTGCGTTGCCATCGTCAATCTGATCAACCCCGGCACCCCCGTGGTTTTTGCCGCGTGGCCCTTCATCACCGATCTGCGCACGGGGTCGTTCACCGGCGGCTCCGGCGAGCAGGCGCTGATTTCAGCGGCTGCGATCCAGATGGGCAATTTTTATAACCTGCCCACATCCGTGGGTTGCGGCATGACCGATGCCAAGATCCCCGATGCGCAATACGGTCTGGAAAAAGCGCTGACCTTCGGCTTAGCCGCCCATGCCGGTGCCAACCGGCTTTGCGAGTTTGGCGGCATGGTCGGCTCGCTGATGGGCTGTTCTTTTGAGTCCATGATCATCGACAATGAAGCCGCCGGCATGATCTCCCGCACCCTGCGCGGCATTGAGGTCAGCGACGAGACCCTGTCCGTGGATGTGATCCACGACTGTGCCGTCGATCCCGGCCATTTCCTCGGCAATGCCCAGACACTGAAGTATATGGAGACGGAATATATCTACCCCAACCTGATGGACCGGGAACTGACCGACACCTGGGAGAAGGCCGGCAAACAGACCATGTTTGACCGTGCGCGCGAAGTGTCGGACCGGATCCTGGACGAGCACTACCCGAACTACTTCGGCAGCAGCCTGGATGCCGAGATACGGGAGAAATTCCCAATCAAGCTTCCAGCCAGCGCAATGAAACACCGTTAAACCGGACTCGTTGCCGCCGGACCTTCCGAAATCCGGCGGAGCCGAAAAAGAAATATGCGCGCCGGGCGGATCCTTCGCTCCGGGAGGGCTGACTTGCTCGCCGGAGGTCACGCCACCGGAGTCTTGCGGACCTGACCGGCGCGCGCAGTTCTGTGAGGAAGGAAGTCCCCCGTGCGGCTGGTCAGTGGCCGCCTCACAGGGATGGTCCGTCCCGATGTTTCACCCCCCCCCGTTTTCAGGCAGGGCGGACAGGTGGTCGGGCACCTTCGAGCGTGGCGGCACATAAGCGGGCTGCAGCGGCATAAAAACAGTCATGGGGGGACACCCGGCTGGCGGCAGCGGCAAAGCGGCCGGTCCAGGGTAAAAGCTCAACCGCGATAAAGGCTTCCGGAGGCTCGACTGGGGCTTCCTGCCCGTAGAGCTCTGCAAGATACTCCAGCATAACCGACAGATGATCGGCAGGCTCACGGCTGCCGTCACTGAGAGCCATGCCAGCCCCCGTCAGCCGCACCGTCATGCGGTCATGGGCGGCCCCCGCCAGCTGGCCGCCTTCTTCCAGATAAGCAGAGGCGTAAGGCGGTGCGGCGCTGCGCCCGGGCAACAGGAACAGGCGCGCATAGTCGGCCGCCAGCGCGCGCTTCAGACCCGCGTGCTGCTCCCAATTCGCGATTGCGAACCGGAAGTCAGCCACCGCTTGCTGCGCCGCGCGCCCGGAGCCTGCGGCGGCCAGCAGCGGTTCTGCCGCAGCCTCACGGTAGAGGGCGATTTCCCGGTCGGTCAATTCGCGGAAAAAGATCCCTGCCAAAAGCCGGAACAGCTGGGCTTTGGGGTGCGCGCTGCTGCCCTGCATCAGCCTTCCCGCGGCCCGCCGAAAGAGGTCACCGACGGGACCGGGCCCTCAAACTTCTCCACCTCGGCAAGGCAGGTATTGGCACTGGTGGCCTGCGCCAGCTTGGACGAGCCCACATCCATCGTCAGAGTGTTCGGATCGCCATAGGTGTCCAATGCGCCGATACTGGCGTCTTCCGGCCCGTACCACGCGCCTTCATGAATGCGGATCACCCCCGGCGGGTAGTCCTCCGACACCCGTGCGCCGGCCAGCAGCTGTCCGCGGCTGTTTAATACCCGCACCAGATCGCCGTCTGCAATGCCGCGCGCGGCGGCGTCTTCGGGGCTGATATAGACGGGCTCGCGGCCCTGCACGGCGTAGGTCGCGCGGTATTCGTCGGATTCGCACATCTGCGAGTGCAGCCGCTGGTCCGGGTGGCAGGATTGCAGCCAAAGCGGATAGGCGTCCGATCCGGGCCCGCCGTGCGAGCGCTCCAGCTTCTCCATCCACTTGGGATGCGCGCCGCAGTCATCATAGCCGAATTTGCCGATGGTCCGGCTGGAGATCTCAATGAAGCCGGAAGGCGTGCCAAGCGCGTTGATTTCGGGGTCGTCGCGGAAATCGGCGTGGCGCACCCAGTCTTCACCGCGCCCGAACCTCACCTCGCCCAGTTCCCAGAACTCCGCAAAGGGCGGCATGTCGAAACTGCCTGCATTGGCGCTGCGGGCCTCTTCATAAAGGTTTTCGACCCATTCGATCTCGGTCAGGCCGCGGCTGTATTCCTTGTCCCGTCCGAAGCGGGCGCAGAGCTGCGTGAAGATGTCAAAGTCGGTCTTTGAGGCGAACAGCGGATCCACCAGCTTGCGCATGGCAACAACGCCGGTGTTGGAATAGGCGCCATACATGTCGATGTCGTTGCGTTCGAACTGGGTGCAGGCGGGCAGCACCAGATCGGAATGGCGGCAGGTCGCATTCCAGGAGTAGTCCACCGTCACCACGGTTTCCAGCTGCTGAAAGGCCCGGCGCATCTTGTTGCGGTCCTGGTGATGGTGCCACGGGTTGCAGCCGCAATAGACCGCCATTTTCACATCCGGGAAGGTGATGTCATGGCCGTTGTGCTGGATGGTGCCGCCGGGGTTCAGCAGCATGTCGACCCAGCGCGCCACCGGGATCACCGTGCTGGCGCCCTTGAAGTCATCGCTGTCGTGCTCGGGCAGCTTGCCCAGGTCCAGGTTCAGCGGGAAAGCGCCCGGCATGCTGGCCCCGGTCTGCGGCACCCCGACGCCGGAATAATGATGCGAATAGCTGATCCCGCCGCCGGGAAGGCCGATCTGGCCCAGCATCGCCGCCAGCACCGCACCCATCCAATAGGGCTGTTCGCCATGCTGCTGGCGCTGCACCGCCCAGCCGAACACCAGCTGGGTGCGCCCCGACGCCAGAAGCCGGGCGAAGTCGCGGATCCTGTCGGCTCCGACACCGCAGATCGGCGCCGCCCATTCCGGGGTTTTCTCTACCCCGCCGTCCCCCTTGCCCGTCACGTAATCGATGAACGGCTCAAACCCGAGGGTATAAATATCCAGAAACTCCTGGTCATGCAGCCCTTCGGAATAGAGCGTATGGGCCAGCGCCAGCATGAAGGGCACATCGGTCTGCGGATTGAGATAGAGCTGCTCTGCGCCGGTGTGTTTCTGGGTTTTCGAACGCACAGGATCGACGCTGATCACGCGGATGTCCCCTGCGGCGGCCTTGTCGCGCAGGTCGTCGAAATAGGGCAGCGATTCATGCGTCTCGCAGTTCCAGCCGACCTGCAGGTTCTTCACCGGATCAGAGGCCCAGAACACCACTGTTTTGGAGTTGTCCAGAATGACCGGCCAGGAGGTGCCCTGCGAATAGACCTCGGTCGAGCCGAGCACATAAGGCAGGATCGTCTGCCCGGCCCCGGTGGAGTAATCGCCGGCCTTCTTCACGTAGTTGCCATGCATGCCGACGGCGCGGTTCATGTGGTTGGTGCAGCTGTGGAACTGGCCGGTCTGGCGCCAGCCGGTGGCCCCGGCAAAAAGACCGGAGGGGCCATAGGTGGTCTGCACCCGTTCCAGCTCCTCGTGGAAAAGATCCAGCGCCTCGTCCCAGGTGATGCGCACAAAGCGGTTGTCGCCCCGGGTGGTGCGGTCGGCCTTGTCCCGGTTATCGAGCCAATCGGCCCGCGCCATCGGATATTTGATACGCGACGGGTTGTAGATCAGCCCTTTGATCCCGTTCACCATATCTGTCGGGCGCGGGTCGCTTTCCAGCGGTTTCATCTCGACAACCTTGCCGCCCTTGACCAGCGCCTTCACCGCGCCCCAATGCGAGCCGGTGATGTGCCAGGTGCCTTCAGAGGTGGTGGCGGCGGCAGCGGCCTTTGTCAGGATCGACGGCCCCAGCAAGCCTGCGGCCGCGCTGGTTGCCAGACCTTTCAGAACGGTTCTGCGGGTTGTCATGGCAATGTCCTCAGTGCGTAGAAGAATGATCGGACGAATGGTTCTGCAGGTAGGTCAGCACCAGTTCCTGCTCGGAGGCGTCCATATTGGTGAACCCCACCATGCCCGAGAACAGCGCGGGCCAGGCGTTGGTGGAGAAATGATCCGGATCGGGCTGTGCGTGGCAACCGCTGCAAGACGCGGCATAGGACTCCGACGCCACGTCCCACAGCAGGCCCGCATCCGCGACAAAGCCTTCCGCATCAGCCCAGAGCGTCACCTTGACCGGGCTCCAGTCCAGCCCGGTATTATCGTCGGTCTCGGCCGCCCCGGCCTCGACCAGCGCGGCATCCCCGGCAGCGTCCTTTTCCAGAACCGCAACGCGGGTGTTCATGCCGAATTGATCATACAGCACCCGCCCGTATCCCTTGTTCTTGCGCCAGGCGTCCAGCGACAGTTTGACCGTATCGCCAGAGGTTTCCAGTACCTTGACCCGCGCGCCCAGGCTCAGGTTTCCGGCAGGCAGCGCCCTGTCCGCGCCGGTGAACAGCGTCACCGGTTTATAGGCATAATAGTCTTCGCCGCTGCTCAGGCTGCGGGCAGCCTTGCCTTCCAGCTGGGCGATCACCGGGCTGTCGCCGGAAGGTTCCGGCAGGTGATGGGCAATGCCCTTGTGGCAATCGATACAGCCGGTGTTCAGCTCGGCGGCAGGCTGCATGTAGAACACCGCCTCATCCGACATCGCATCCCAATCCATACTGTCGTAATCATGGCAGTTGCGGCACTCCAGGCTGTTGTTTGCCTCGAGACGTGCCCATTCGTGGCGGGCCAGCTCCTCGCGCCGTGCAAGAAATTTTTCACGTGTATTGATAGTGCCGAAGACCTTACCCCAGACTTCTTTCGAGGCCTGCATCTTACGGGCGATCTTGTTGGTCCATTCATGCGGCACGTGGCAGTCCGGGCAGGTGGCGCGCACCCCGGTGCGGTTCTCCCAATGCACCGTTTCCTGCAGCTCCTGATAGACGTTGTCGCTCATCTCATGGCAGGAGATGCAGAATTTCTCGGTATTGGTGACTTCAAGCGCGGTGTTGAAGCCGCCCCAGAATATGATGCCGGTCACAAAGCCGCCGAAGGCAAGAACGCCCAGGCTGATCGTGGCTGGCGGGCTGCGCAAAGTGTCCCAGAATAGGACCAGTGTTTTCTTGGCAGACATGGCTCACTCATAAACAGACAGACTTAGGAGGGGAGTGTCAGAAATCGACCACAGGAGGCCCGTTGATGATCTGGGACATCCAGACCACAAAGCCGTATCCGCCAACAAAAAGCACGGCCAATGCAGGCAGGATGATCAGAGTCAGCACCAGAAAAGAGAGCCATTCCGCTTTGCCCGACGCGGCGGGCATGCGTTCGGAACGCATAGGCATCACGATATCCTTCTAAAGGTGCCAGACGGCAGTTACGGCGCACTACCGGGAAGAATAGAGCCGGGAGAGACAGAAACCAGTTTGGGAGGCTAAAAAGACTGGCGTTCGGGGTATGCAGATTAGCCCGCTGCTAAATTTGCGGAGGACCGCCTGCACCGTCATCACGCGCGCCACGAAGGAGGCAGGAGACCGCTAGCCGGTGCTCAGGTGGCAGCATTTGGGGGAGGCAGAGCGCTTGAAACAACTGAAGCCGAAAGACGCGTCATCCACGGTCGGCCACGCTCTGTTCGCAAACTAATGTGAGGCCGCTGCCCTGTCAGGCTGCGCGGCACATCGGGGTTGCTTGAAACAGCTTTTGCCGGCAGTGTTGCGGAAATTGCTGACGGGTTCGGAAATGGATTACCGAGAATGAAACAGACTGCCGTTATCGTTGCCCCTGGCCGCGGAACCTATAACCGCTCCGAGCTGGGCTATCTGTCGCGCCATCACGCGGACAAAACCGGGCTGATTGCCGAGTTCGACGCGGTACGGGCAGCCCTTGGGCAGGCGACCGTGACGGACCTGGACACGGCGGCCCGTTTCTCGGGCCCGGTGCATACGCGCGGGGACAATGCGTCGGCACTGATTTACGCCTGTTCTTACGCGGATTTCCTGTCCGTAGATGCAGACCGGTATGACATTGTGGGTGTTACCGGCAACTCCATGGGCTGGTACACGGCGCTGGCCTGTGCCGGGGCGCTGTCGCCGGCTGGCGGGCTGGAGGTTGTGAACACCATGGGCACGCTGATGCAGGAGCATCTGATCGGCGAGCAGCTGATCTATCCTTTTGTGGATGGCGATTGGCAGGAAATCCCCGGTGCACGCAGTAAAACCCTGTCTGCGGTGTCTGAGATCAACGCCCGCAGCGGGCATGTTCTGGCGGTTTCGATCGATCTGGGCGGCATGCTGGTTCTGGCCGGCGACGAGGCCGGTCTTGCAGCCTTTGAGGCAGAGATGCCGCGGGTTCAGGACAGGTTCCCGATGCGCCTGCCGAACCATGCGGGCTTTCACACCAGCCTGCAGGAGCCGGTCGCCGCAGCGGGCCGCGCCAAGCTGGGGGCAGAGCTGTTCCGCCAGCCGAAGCACACGCTGATCGACGGGCGCGGCGCGCTCTGGCGGCCGGGGGCCTGCGATCTGGAGGCGCTGCGCAGCTATACGCTGGGCCATCAGGTGGTGGAACCTTACGATTTCACCGCCGCCCTGCGTGTTGCGGCCCGGGAATTGATGCCGGATGTCTTTATCGTGCTCGGGCCCGGTGCCACTCTGGGCGGGGCAACCGCGCAAAGCCTGCTGATGAGCGGCTGGCGCGGCATTGACAGCAAATCGGCCTTTCAGTCGGCCCAGGCCGAGGATCTGCGGATGATCTCCATGGGGCGCGAAGACCAGCGCGCGGCGGCCTGAGGCTCAGAGGTCCAGCGGCAGGGTCAGCGTCAGGCTGGCGCCTGTCGCCGCCGGGTCGATCCGCAAACTGCCGCCATGGCTGGATGCCACCGAAGCGGCGATGGCCAGCCCGAGGCCGGAACCGCCCGCGGGCTGAAGCTGACCGAAGCGGCTGAAGGCTTTCTCTTTATCGTCGGGCGACAGGCCCTTGCCGTCGTCTGCGACCGTCAGCCATGCGCTCTGGCCGTCACGGCCGGCCGAGACCCGGACCATGCTGAGCGCAGGCCCGCCGTGGCTGACTGCGTTGTCGATCAGGTTGGTCAGCGCTTCAGTCAGGAACACCTTGTCGGCCAGTACAGGCAAAGCGCATTGCCCAGCGTCGAATTCGAAATCCAGCCCGCGCGACAGAACCCCGGCGCCGGAGGCGGTGCAGACCTCGGCGGCCACATCGCGCAGGTCGACCCGTTCGGCGCGGCCCATCTCGTGCCCGTGGCGCAGCCGGTCCAGCGACAGAAGCTGGTTGGCCACACGTGCAGAGCTGCGGGCAGCCTCGACCAGCTCAACCGAGCGTTTGCGGCGTTCGTCCTCGCTGCCGGCATCGCGTACCGCCTCGGCCATGGATTGCACTGCCGCGGCAGGGTTGCGCAGCTGGTGGGCGGCGTCGGAAATGAAGGTCTGATGCGCCGAGAGATTGCTTTCAAGCTGCACCAGCAGCCGGTTGACCGTGGCAACGATGCCGCGGGCCTCGGCCGGGACCGCGCGTTTGATCACGCTGAGATCATCCGGGGAGCGCATGGCGATGGCGTCCTCCAGGTCCAGCAGCGGCCGCAGGCCCCGTTCAACACCGAACCAGACCACCAAAGCCAGGGTGACCAGCAGCACGCCGATGAGGACCCCTGCCCTGACCGCAAGCGCGCGGGCGAAGGCAGTGCGGTCTGAGGTGCGCTGCCAGACTGTGACGGTGGCGTCGCTGGTCAGGTTGTCCAGCGTCACCCTCTCGGTGATCCGCAGAACCCGCACGGTCTCGCCCCGGTATGGGGCCTCGTAATAGACCGGCTCATAGCCGGCGTTGCTGAGCCCGCTGATGGTCGGCGGGTAGGCATAGCCAGTGATGTAATATCCGCCCGGCCCGGTGGCGTGGTAAAACACCTCGCCGCCTGCCGCATCCGAGATCAGCTGGCGGGTGGAGGGCAGGATCGCGTCGCCGCCGGAAATCACGATGTCGCGGGAAATCGCAAGCGCAGCAGACAGCAGGGTGCGGTCAAACAGCTGTTCCGAGGTCTGCTGCGCCACTGCCACCCGCCAGGCCCCTACCAGCAGCCCCATCATGAACAGCGGTGTCAGGATCAGCAAAAACAGCCGCTGGCGCAGAGACGTGACGCGGGGTTTCACCCGGCGGCCTCCAGCATGTAGCCGAGGCCGCGTGCGGTGCGGATCGCAACGCCGTGCTCGGCCAGCCGCTTGCGCAGGCGCGAGACATGCGGCTCCACCGCTGTTTCCTCCACATCTGCGCCGATGCCATAGACAAAATCAGCCAGATGCGATTTCGAGACGATGCGCCCCCGGCCCTCGACCAGGCATTCCAGAACCGCCAGCTCGCGGCGGGGAATGTCCAGCGGCTCGCTACCTGCATAGACCTGACGGCTGCTGCGGTCGAAGGTGAGCGCGCCGATGATTTCGCGCGCGCCGTAGTCCAGATCCTTCCGGCGCGACAGCGCCCGGATGCGGGCTTCCAGCTCGTCCATCTCGAAGGGTTTGACCAGGTAATCATCGGCACCCATATCCAGCCCAGCCACCCGGTCGCTGGTTCCGGTCCGCGCCGTCAGCAGGATCACGGGCAGGCTTTCACCGCGGGCGCGCAGGCCACGCAGGATCTCCAGCCCGTCCTTGCCGGGCAAATTGATGTCCAGCACCACCAGATCCGCCCCCTCCTGCGCGAGGAAATCCGCCGCCTGCTCACCATCCGTGATCACGTCGGCCGCATGGCCGCGGTCGCGCAGACGGTAGGCTATGGCATTGGCCAGGGTTTCATTGTCTTCGATAACGGCTATTCGCATGGGATCCTGCAAGCTTCACGCAAGGTTGGCCTCCCATGATCAGGACATCACCGGGGGAATCAATCCCCCAAATCACTGATTTTCATGGTGGCCCGGAGGAGGCCGCCGTGGTTGTCTGGTCATAAGGGAGGACATCATGACCGTTTCCAAATTCACCCGCCGCGCCGTCACCGGCCTGATTGCAGCAGCTGCGTTTGCCGCACCTGCCGCAGCCGAAGTCGACTTTTCCGGCAAGACCATCGAGTGGGTGATCCCCTTCTCCGAGACCGGCGGGTCGGCCAAATGGGCGAACTTCTTTGCACCGCTCTTGACCGAAGAGCTGCCCGGCAACCCCACCGTTGTGGTGAAATTCATGCCGGGTGCGGGCTCTACCAAAGGCGCAAACTGGTTCCAGGAGCAGGAACACAAGGACGGCACCCTGCTGTTCGGCACCTCCGGCTCCACCCAGTTCCCCTACCTCCTGGGCGACCCGCGCGTGCGCTATGAATACCAGGACTGGAACCCGGTCATGGCCTCCGGCACCGGCGGCGTGGCCTATCTGAACGCCGAAGACGGCGCCAAGTTCGACGGGTCTGCCAATGCGCTGAAGGGCACCGATTTCATCTATGGCTCGCAGGGCGCCACCCGCCTGGACCTTGTGCCGCTCTTGGCCTGGCAGATGCTGGGCATGAATGTTGAGCCGGTCTTTGGCATCAAGGGCCGCGGCGACGGCCGCCTGATGTTCGAGCGCGGCGAAGCCAACATCGACTACCAGACCTCCTCGGGCTACCTGAAAGGCTCGACCGAGCTGGTGGCCGACGGCAAAGCGGTTCCGATGATGACCTGGGGCGCGCTGGATGATAACGGCGACATCGTGCGCGACCCGACCTTCCCGGAAATCGCAACCTTCAAGGAAGTCTGCGAAGCAACCGACGGCTGCGAGACCTCCGGTGCGGCTTGGGACGCATGGAAAGCCTTCTTTGTGGCCGGCTTCCCGGTTCAGAAACTCGCCTTCCTGCCCGCAGGCACCCCGCAGGAGGTGATCGACACCTACACCGCCGCCTTTGAAGCCGTGAAGAACCGCGCCGACTTCGGAGATATCTCGGCCAAGCGCGTCGGCAAGTATGACGTCTTCACCGGCGAAGGCGCGCAGGCCGCGCTGCAGACCGCGACCAATGTGGACGGCGAAGCCAAAGAGTCCGTCAAGGCTTGGCTTCAGGAAGCCTACGGTGTTGCGCTGAAGTAAGCGCAACACCCTGCGCGCCTGCATCTTCCCCGCAGGCGCGCGCCTAAGCCCTCAAAATTCACATTCTAGAGAAAGCGACTCCGATGGAGATTTTCGCAACCGCACTTCCTGCGCTGGGTGAGGCGTGGGCGCTGATCCTGCAGCCGGCCGTGCTGGGCTACCTCGTGCTCG
>CAJXHQ010000002.1 GCA_913054485.1 uncultured Paracoccaceae bacterium | reverse complement strand
ATCAACCTCACCGGCTGATCTGTCTGCGGCCAACAGATCAGTTTCACGCGTGCCGGGCGCGCCGCCCATGACATGTACTGAGGCAGTGAAAGGCTGGTCTGCAGTCAGCACCGTGGTGCCAGACTTCAAAGTGGCGTCCTGGGCATTGCCGACCTTCAAGCCGGCGATATCGGTGATCAGGTTTCTTGATCCTGGGGTCATGTCTTGCGGGTCCTGTGGGGTTACATATGGCGCAGGCGTTTCTTGGCTGCTTTCAGGTCCGCCTCATAACGCTGGGCAAGCACCGGCGGAAGGTTGCGTTCCAGCGCGGTTTCCAAGGTGAAAAGGCACTGAAGCTCGGCCGGATCCAGCAGCTCGCCTGCCTGTTCAGATGCGGTTATCTTGGCAGCGGCTTCGGCCAGCACAAGGGCCTCGTCCTCGGTCAGTGACAGGGTGATGGTCTTGCGGGTCATAGGCAGGCCTCCCTTTTCGTGCGCGCCTCAGATATGCGGCTTCGGAGCCGCAGTTTCCGGGTCGCCGGTGTTGGGTTCGCCCTTTGGCTCGATCAAGAGGACGTGGCACTCTTCCTCTGCACGCGGCCTGTGGGTGACCCCCTTGGGTACGATATATAGTTCGCCCGCGCGCAGGGTCTGCGGCGGCTGGCCTTCAATATCCATGACCATCTCTCCGGCAAGGACCAGAAAGAAGTCATCGGTGTCCGGGTGCACATGGTAGGGGAACGCGCCTTGGAATTTGACGACCATGACGTCATTGCCATTGTAACCCGCCACGACATGCGGATCCCAGTGGCTGGAGAACAGCGCCAGTTTCTCCGCAAGGTTCACCCGGCTCATATGCAGCGCCCGCCGTCCACTTCCATGGCCACGCCGGTCACCATGCCTGCCTCGTCCGAGCAAAGGAAACAGGCGGCGTTGCCCATGTCCTCCGGGGTCGAGAAGCGGCCGATCGGGATGGTCGACAGGAACTTGGCGCGCACCTCCGGGGTGTCCTCGCCCATGAAGCTTTTCAGAAGCGGCGTTTCGCCTGCCACCGGGTTGATCGCATTGACCCGCACGCCATGCGGCGCAAGCTCCACGGCCATGGTTTTTGTGGCGGTGATCATCCAGCCCTTGGAGGCATTGTACCAGTTGAGGTTCGGGCGCGGTGACACCCCGGCGGTGGAGGCGACATTCAGGATCGCCCCTGCGCCGCGGCCCTTCATATGCGGCACCAAGGCACGGGCGGTCAGGTAGACGGATTTCACATTGACGGCCAGAACCCGGTCGAAGTCTTCCTCGCTCACCTCTTCCAGCGGGGTGGGCATATGGGTGACGCCCGCATTGTTGACCAGGATATCCAGATGGCCAAAAGCAGACAATGCAGTCTCAGCCATGAGTTGGACCGAAGCCTCATCGGCGACGTCCACCGCTAGCGGGATGGCTGCAGTGCCCAGTTCCGCCGCCATGGCCGCCGCGGCCTCGGCATTGATGTCGGCGATCATAACACGGGCACCTTCGGCGATGAACTTGCGCGCGATACCGGCCCCGAAGCCCGAAGCTGCACCGGTGACGATGGCGGTTTTTCCGTCCAGTCTCATAAAACCCTCCCAAATCAATGCGGGCAGGTTAGCAGCGCGCGCGGGGCGTGCAATCGCTCAATCGTCGCTGACTTTGCCGCGCAGGTTTTTCACGTCGCCGCGCTGTTTCTTGGCGGCGATTCGGCGTTCGATGGACCCACGGGTGGGTTTGGTCTTGATCCGGCGCTTGGGTTTCACCAGCGCTGTGCGGATCATCTCGGCCAGCCGGTCACGGGCGAGATCGCGGTTCCTCTGCTGGCTGCGGGTCTCGTCGCAGAACAGCACAATGGCGCCTTCTTTGGTCCAGCGCCGACCCGCCAGCCGCCTGAGCCGGGTCTTGACCGGACCCTCCAGCGAAGGCGAACGTTCCGCCTCAAAGCGCAGTTCAACGGCGGTGGAGACCTTGTTCACATTCTGCCCGCCGGGGCCGGTGGCCCGCACGAATTGTTCGGTCAGTTCCCAATCCTGAAGGACAACGGTGTCTGTGATGCGCAGCATCTGAGGTCTCCGGGACCAAGGATTTTGCAAAATCCTTGGCAATTTTCTTACTTAAGAAACTTGGCGCGGCCCGCGGGCGGTGCGCCAAAAGAAAATGGGCTGTCCGAATGCGTAACGGACAGCCCATCTTGAGTATGGAGGTGCGCCGGTTAGGCGGCCGCCAAATCGGGGTTCACTTAACTGAGGGCTGCCTCAACACTGTTCATCCGACCTGTTCCAACTGCGATCTCCAAGTTCCCAATAGACACTAGAGCACCTCCTTTCGTGTTGTTACGCCTGATCCAAGCGTGCCACAGATTTTGGAGATGTCAAAACAAAATCATGTGGGCTGTGCTGTCAATTTCCCCACGATGATGCGGAAAGGCACAAGTGCCAGCAGGGCCAGCGACAGTTTCACCAGCCAGTCAGCAAAGCCCAGCGACACCCAGAGCGGCACCACGGGGCCCGCGCCCAGCAGCGGCAGCATGTCACCGGCCCAGGACACATCATTGCCCGGTTCGATCCAGGTCAGTGCGCCGGAGAAGGCAATGGTGAAGAACAGGGTGGTATCAACCACAGAGCCCGCAAGCGTGGAGGCCAGCGGCGCGCGCCACCATTTTCCGTCGCGGAAAGCCGAGAAGATGGAGACATCCAGCAGCTGTGCGGTCAGGAAGGCGAGGCCCGAGGCAATGGCGATGCGCAGGGTCACGGCAGGGTAGGTGTAGCCGTCGCCCTGCAGCATGATCTGGGTGCCGATCAGCGAGCAGGCAACACCGGTCACAAAGCCGGCCAGAACCACGCGGCGCGCGGCAGCCTCGCCGTAGACGCGGTTCATCACGTCGGTGACCAGGAAAGCGATGGGATAGGTGAAGGCACCCCAGGTCAGCCAGTTGCCGAACAGGAATTGCACCAGGATATTGGAGGCCACAACGACGGCGGCCATGGCAAGAATGCCAGGGAGATAGGAACGTGTCATTTCAGATCCGTTTTTTAGACAAGGTAGCGGCGACTTGTCCGCGCCGGGCGCGGAAGATGCGACCGCTTACAATCCCGGCGCCGGTAATGCAAGTTGCGGGCTGGAGGCCCGGGCAGGAAGGAGTTTCAATAAATCGCGAAACACGGCTGTCCCGGGCGGCGATGGCCGCATGTGTCATCCGGCCGAACGCCTCCGGTTGCAGCTGAGCAGGTCACGGGCTGACGGTGCCTCCGATGCTGTCAGGCAGGGCGTATTCGACCAGCTCGGTGCGCTGAAAGCCATTGAAATTATCATCCGACACCATGGTTGCCCGCAATAGGCCGCTGCTGTCCTGCCAGACCGACAGCCCTTCCAGGTTGTCATGTCTGCCCATCGGCGTCTTGAGCAGGGTTTCTTCCCCGCTCAGACCCGAGGCGCTGACGGACCACCGGCGCAGGCGTGAACGGAAGCCGAGGATGCCGAAGTCGCGCTCCAGAACGTAAAGCCGCCCGTCCGGGCCAAAGTCCGCGCTGACCGGTTTGAAGTTTTCCCGCCGGGGCAGCGAAAACACGTGGCTCCAGCCCGTTCCGTTCCAGCGCCAGACCGGGATGTCCCCGCCTGGCGTGACAGCTCCTTCGGGCAGGGTGAAAAGATGCCCGCGGCTGTCGATGGCCAGCGCCTCCAGTGCCTTGTTGCCGGGCAGGGCTTTGAACGGGGCATGGCGCGGCAGCACCGCGGCCCGGCTGCCGGCGGTTTGGTGGCAGGCCACACGGGGCACGCCTTCATAAGAAATGCAGATGGTGCCATCCGGTGTGACGGCTATGCCCTCGCTGTCGCCGGCGAAGCCCTTCAGAGGCTTGCCGCGGGAGGAAAGCAGCGCGTTTGCGCCCAGGATTTCAGCGGCAGTGATCCGCCCTTCGTTGCGCTGCAGGCTCACCAGCGCGATTGTCGCGCGGTCGCTGATCACGATCATGCTTTGACCGTCTTTGGCAATCTCAAGGGCCGAGAAACCGCCGAACCAGCCCTGCGGGCTGCGCCAGGTGAAGGAGCCGAGGTATGCCGCATTGCCAGAGGTTCCGGCCGGGCGGCTTGCAGCCAAAGCACCTGCGGCCAGCGCCAGCCCTGCGGCGGCCGTGAAAATCAGTTTGACTGCAGAACCGAAACGCATTGATTGGGCAAATCCGCCAGAGTGTAATCGCGCCGAGGTTTAGGCTTCGGCGCGTTGGGGTCAACCGGTTTCGGCGGCGGCGGGTTCAGAATGTCCTGCACCCATTGTTCAGCATCAGCGCAGCCGTCGCCGGGCGGCGGGGCGGCCTGGTCGGTGCAGCCGCGCGCGCCGCGCGGGCATTTCAGCCGCACGTGGAAATGGTAATGGTGCCCCCACCAGGGGCGGATTTTGCGCAGCCAGGCGCGGTTGCCTGTTTCGACCTTGCACATCTGCACCTTGGCGCCGGGAAAGACAAAGATCCGCGCCACCCGCTTGTCCTTGGCGGCAGCACGCAGGATGGCGTGGTGCTGTTTGCTCCACTGGCTGTTCACATAAGCGCCGTTGGCCCGGCGCATGGAGATCGACGAGATATTCTCGCGCGCCTTGCGGCTGAGGGCGAGGCTCTCCGGCGGCAGCATCCAGATGTCGATGTCCAGCCCGATCTGGTGACTGCGGTGGCCCGACAGCATCGGCCCGCCGCGCGGCTGGCTGATGTCGCCGATGTACAGCCCCTCCCAACCCTTCTGCCGGGCTGCAAATGCGCTGAGTTTCTCGATATAGCTGATGGTTTCCGGGTGGCCCCAGTTGCGGTTGCGCGACAGCCGCATCGCCTGCCAGGCGGGTCCGGTCTCGGGCAATTGCACCGCGCCGGCCATGCAGCCCTTGGCGTAGGAGCCAAAAGGTGCAGGAGACTGGCGCGAACCTTGTTTTTCAGCACCGAAAAGCTGTTTCGCCGCCGGGGCCGCCCCGGCAGGCAAACTGAGTGATATGATCGTCAGCAGGCTTGCAAATAGCCGTATCAATCCTGATCTCCCTCGGCACGGACCCAAATGAGCAGGATCAGCCCGAGAAGAAACAGACCGATCACCGGTGTGATGCCCAATCGTGCGCTGCCGGTGATAGTTGTGGCAACCCCTATCAGCGCAGGAGCCAGGAAAGCTGTTGCACGGCCGCTCAACCCATAAAGCCCGAAGCTCTCGGTTGCCAATTCCGGATCTGTGTGCCGGACCATAAGCGTGCGGCTGGCGGCCTGCAGAATTCCGCCAAAACCGCCGATCAGCACGCCGCAGCCGAAGAAGATGGTGTCCGGCAGGGTTGATCCGGGTGCCAGTGGCAGGCCAAACAGCGTCTCACGTGTCATGTTGACGATGATCAGGCAGACCAGTGCCAGCACCAGAATGGCGGCGATAATCACCGGTTTGGGGCCAAGCCGTGCATCCGCCTGCCCGCCGAGCCAAGAGAAAAGAGAGGCGGAAATGGCCGCGATGATGCCGAAGATACCGATTGAGGTGATGCTCCAATCCAGCACCAGCCCGGCATATACGCCGCCAAAGGCATAAAGGCCGTTCAGCGCGTCCCGGTAGAGCATGGAAGAGCCGAGATATGCCGCCAGGCTGCCCCGGTGGCGCAGGTTCCGGACCGACTGCACGACCAGTGCCAGTGCGGCACCAAGGCTGCCCTTGGTGCCCGTCGCTTCACCGTCCCGTACCCAAAGGAAATAGGGCACCATGAAGACCGCAAACCAGACAGCGGTGAAGGGGCCAACGAAGCGCGTGCCTTCGCGCGCTTCGGCGTCCAGACCGAAGGCCGGGGAAAGGCCAATCAGCGTCTTGCCATTGGCCTGTTCGACAAACAGTAAAAGCATGATGAACAGCGAAATCACCCCGCCGAGATAGCCAAATGCAAAACCGGATCCTGACAGCTTGCCGGCGTTGTCCCCGTTGGCCAGCGATGGCAGCTGCGAGTTGACAAAAATCAGCGCATATTCCGCGCCGATGAAGCCGAAACCGAAGCTGATCAGCATCCACCACATGTTGCTGCCCGCAGGGTCCATGAACCAGAGGCAGAAGGCACCGGTGAAATACATCAGCGAAAACCCGGCCACCCAGGGCATGCGGCGGCCCGTGATATCCGCCAGCGCGCCAAAAATGGGCGCGCCGAAGCCGATGATCAGCCCGGTGAGCGTCAGGCAGAGCGACCATACACTCTGCGCCTGGGCCTTGGCGGTCTCGCTCTCAAGCCCCTGGCCAAGGTAATACTCTGCGGCGGTGGCGGCAAAAAACGGCCCGAAGACAAAGGTAACCAGCAATGTGTGGTACGGCTGGCTGGCCCAGTCAAAAAACAGCCAGCCCCAGGTGCGCTTGCGCGCGGAAATTTTCGTCATCTCTGTCCCCAAGCGTACAAAACTGTACAGTTCGGAACTGACATAGAGGATATATCTATTCAACCCCATCCTGCATGGGCGGCCAGGGCCGTGTGGCATCCGCACGGCACCAGGCCTGCATCCAATCCGGCATTGGCGGCGGCGTGGGATCTGCGCCAAGCGCTTTCACGACCTCTGCGGGCGGCACGATGCCGTTTTTGTCTGTCGCGGCGGTACGGAACATCACATGGCTGGCGCAGTCGCCGTTCCGGTTCCACATGCTCTGCTCCATATAGATGAACTTGTCGTCCCAGGTGACGCCGCGGCTGCGCATCTCGAAGGGCTCGAACGTGCGGATGCGGCGTCGGAACCGCACCGAGGAGCCGACCACCGCCAGCCCCCATTTGCGCTGAAACAGCACCGGTGTCAGCCCGGTGCGTTCCGAAATCATCGTGCGGCCCAGATCATAGAGCGTCATGGCGCGGCCGTTGTTCAGCTCCATCCAGACGTCTATGTCCCAGGGCCAGCAGCGGTGCTGCGAGACATGGGTGTCTGTCAGCGCCATTTTCGGCATCCGGCGGGCCTTGATCACGGCCGAGGTGAAACGGGCAAGGGGGTACATGGGCGCGCTAACTCCTGAATAACGCAGCAGAGGTTGGCGAATGTTCACCCCCCGTCAACCGCAACCTCGCGGAAGGCTTGCAGAATAGTGCCGTGGCGCTTACCTCTATGCCTGTTGCAACAAGGGAAATAGAAATGCAGTCGCTGTTCCAAATTCTGATGCTGATCCTGGACATCGTCTGGTTCTTCATCATTGCCCATGTGATCATGAGCTGGCTGATCAACTTCCAGGTGCTGAACACCGGCCAGCAGCTGGTGGCGCAGATCTGGTACGGGTTGAATCGCCTGCTGGAGCCGCTCTACGGTCCGGTCCGCCGTATGATGCCGAACATGCAAGGCATTGAACTTGCACTGCTGGTGGTGCTGATCGCAGTCTATGCCATCCGGATCATTCTGGTGAACAACGCCGCCGCCTTCTACTGAGGCAGGCCGCCTGCGGACTATTTTTAAGGGGCGCCGCGGGCGCCCCTCTTGCTGCGCCCTGCCGCATGTGAGAGTCTGTGCCCCAAACGAGCACACGACAAACAGCAGGCCACTTCGCCCATGACAGCCCCCGCCAGCGCCGCGCCTCTGCTGCGCGACATATTCGGCTTTGATGCCTTCCGGCCCGGCCAGGAGGAGATCGTCACCGCCGTGGCCGAAGGCGAAAACGTGCTGGCGATCATGCCCACGGGCGGCGGCAAATCGCTGTGCTTCCAGCTGCCAGCCCTGCTGCGCGACGGGATCACCGTTGTCATCTCTCCCCTCATCGCCCTGATGCGCGACCAGGTGCGCGCGCTGCAGGAAGCAGGTGTTACCGCCGGTGCGCTCACCTCGGGCAATACGCCGGAAGAAACCGATGCTGTCTGGGAGGCCATTGAGGCGGGCGAGCTGAAGCTGTTGTATATGGCGCCGGAACGGCTGGCTTCGGGTGCCGCGATGGGGATGCTGCGCCGCATCGGGGTCAGTCTGATCGCGGTGGACGAAGCCCATTGCGTCAGCCAGTGGGGCCATGATTTTCGCCCCGATTATCTGCGCATCGGAGAGCTGCGCCGCGCCCTGGGCGTGCCTTTGGCCGCCTTCACCGCCACGGCGGATGCGGAAACCCAGGACGAGATTGTCCAAAAACTGTTCGACGGAGAAGCCCCACGCGCCTTCCTGCGCGGCTTTGACCGGCCCAACATCCACCTCGCCTTTGCCGCCAAGGACAGCCCGCGCCGCCAGATCCTGGAGTTCGCCGCCGCCCGCAAAGGGCAATCCGGAATCGTCTACTGCGGCACCCGTGCCAAGACCGAGGCGCTCGCCGATGCGCTCAGCCGCGAAGGCCACTCTGCCTGTTTTTACCATGGCGGCATGGAGGCCGAGAACCGGCGCATCGTTGAGACCCGCTTTGCGCGTGAAGACGGGTTGATCGTGGTCGCCACCGTGGCCTTTGGCATGGGCATCGATAAGCCGGACATCCGCTGGGTGGCCCATGCCGATCTGCCGAAGTCTATTGAGGCATATTATCAGGAAATCGGCCGCGCCGGCCGTGATGGCGCACCGGCCGAAACCCTGACCCTTTACGGGCCGGATGATATCCGCCTGCGCCGCACCCAGGTGGACGAAGGCCTCGCCCCGCCGGAACGCCGCGCGGCAGACCATGCACGGCTGAACGCGCTTCTGGGCCTGGCCGAGGCGCTGGCCTGCCGCCGCCAGAAACTGCTGGCCTATTTCGGCGAGGAGGCCGCGCCTTGCGGCAATTGCGATCTCTGCGACACGCCGGCGGATGTGTTCGACGGCACCACAGCGGTGCGCAAGGCGCTGTCGGCGGTGCTGCGCACGGATGAATGGTTCGGCTCGGGCCACCTCATCGACATTCTGACCGGCACCGAGACCGACCGCATGCGGGACCGCCGCCATGACCAGCTGACGGTGTTCGGCTGCGGCAAGGAATACAGCAAGCGCGAATGGCAGGCGGTGTTCCGCCAGATGATGGGTCATGACCTGCTGCGCCCCGATCCTGAACGCCACGGTGCGCTGCGCTTTACCGAGGCCGCCAAGCCGGTGCTGAAGGGCGAACAGCAGGTTTCTCTGCGCAAGGACACCATCAAGAAGGCCGACCGCCGACCGGCGGTGAAAATGCTGGTAAACGAGGAAGACGCGCCGCTGTTGTCCGCGCTCAAAGCCAAGCGCCGCGCGCTGGCTGAGGCACAGAAAGTGCCGGCTTACGTGATTTTCCCCGACCGCACCCTCATTGAGATGGCCGAGAGCCGTCCGGCCTCCTTGGACGATATGGCGCGGGTCGGCGGCGTAGGCGCCAAGAAGCTGGAACGCTACGGCGCCACCTTCCTTGAGGTGATTACCGGTGCGGCAACCGAGGAGGTGCATCCCGCGCGCCGCAAGCTGGCCAGCCGCGGGGCAGGGGACGTTTACGACGAGCTGCTGCGCGTGCAGACCGAGCTGAAGCACGGGGAAGACGGCACCGGCAAGCCGCTCAGCTGTTCAGCGAGCCTTTTGTCCAAGGCCGCCCAGCTGAAAGCAGAGGACGAGGCCGGAATGACCCGGCTTCTGGGTGAAAAATACGCCGAACGTTTCGGCGCGGCCTTTCTGGCTGTTCTGCGCAGCGCAGAATAGTCCGGGACAGTAATTCGAAGGGAAAAGACCATGCTGGTGACAATCTCTCCGGCCAAGAAGTTGGACTGGGCAGAGCGGGACACGGATGTGACCTATCCTGAGTTTCAGGACGACGCGATCCGCCTTGCTGACGTCGCGCGCGGCCTGACGCTGGAGGAGCTGAAGAAGCTGATGCACCTCAGCGATAACCTCGCCAAGCTGAACCAGGACCGGTTCCGCGACTTCCAGGACGACCCCACGGGCGAGGTCACCCGCCCGGCGGCGCTGGCCTTTGCGGGCGACACCTATCAGGGGCTGGAAGCAGGATCTTTGGACGGCGAAGAACTGGACTGGGCGCAGGATCATCTGCGCATCCTCTCCGGCCTTTACGGCGTGCTGCAGGCCTACCGGCTGGAGATGGGCAGCCGCCTGAAGACGGCGCGCGGCAAAAATCTTTATGACTACTGGGGCAGCCAGATTTCCGAAGCGCTGAATGCGCAAGCGGCGGCGCTGGGCGCAGAGGTGCTGGTGAACTGCGCCAGCCAGGAATACTTTGGCGCGGTTGACCTCAAGGCGCTGAAGCTGAAAGTGGTCACGCCTGTCTTCATGGAAGACAAGGGCGGCGCGCCCAAGGTGGTGAGCTTCTATGCCAAACGCGCCCGTGGCGCGATGGCACGCTACATCATTCAGCGCAGGCTGGCGGATCCGGAAAGCCTGAAGGATTTCGACAGCGGCGGCTACGCATACCAGCCGGAAATGTCGGAGCCGGACAAGCCAGTCTTCCTGCGCCCTTACCCGGCCTGATCCAGCTCTTCGCTGACCAGCGGCAGGCTGTCCAGAGGCTGATGAGTCCTGATCCGGTCATGGATCAGCCCCTTGCGCAGGGGTTTGGTGAGGTAATCGTCCAGCCCGGCCGCCAGAATGCCGTCACTGTCGCCGTCCATCGCGTGGGCGGTCAGCGCGACGATCTGCACATGCCTGCCGGTTCCGGCTTCGATCATTCGGATATTGCGGGTCGCTTCTTTGCCGTCCATTTGCGGCATGGAGATGTCCATGAAGATAAGATCCGGATCGAAGTCCTGATAGGCCGCGACGGCCTCCTCGCCGTTATTGGCAAAGCGCAGGTCCAGGTCCAGGTCCTTCACCATCTTGCGGAAAACAAGCTGGTTGGTCTTATTATCCTCTGCGGCCAGAACCCGCATCCGGCGCTGGACAGTGTCCGCTGCTGCGGCGCTGCAGCTTACCGGGACGTCTTCGGCGGGTTCGCCGGGAAATTCCGGGACCCATTCGGATTCCGCCAGCTCCGGGCCGGGCTCACGGGGTGCACCGGGCAAAGCCGGCAGGCCGCGGCCGGAGGGGGCCGCATCGTGACTGCGGGCACGCGCCCGGAAGGAGAGACCGCCGCCTGTGGTTTCTGCCTCCGCTGCGGGTGGCGTCCTGTCGGGAAGACAGGCTCCCATGTCGGAGAGCCTGCTGAACAGGTCTTCCCGTGTGACAGGTTTTTGCAGAATGCTCTGCACAAATTTGCGCCCTTCGGTTTCACCGACATGCGACGGGTTGGAGGTCAGCAGCAGCACCGGCGTATCTGCCCATCGGCCGTTGCGCATCTGCGCGGCCAGCTGCAGCCCGTCCATGTCGGGCATAATGTGGTCGGTAATCACCAGGTCGATGGTCCCGTCCATTTGGTTCAGCGCGTCCTGACCCGAGGCCGCAACGGAGGTTTTCACGCCAAGCAGCTGCATTTGCTTTTGCAGGATTTCGCGGTTCACATCCAGGTCGTCGACGATCATCACATGTTTCAGCGCGGACGGCAGCGGCGGCTGGCTGGACTGCTGTCCCTCGCTCATCGGCAGCACGAAACGGAGGCCGAAACAGGAGCCGACGCCCTCTTCGCTTTCCACCCAGACGTCGCCGCCCATAAGCTGGACCAGGCTTTGCGAGATCGCCAGCCCCAGCCCGGTACCTTCGAACTGGCGGTTGCGTTCATCTTCCACCTGATTGAACTCGCCGAAAATGTGGTCAATCTTGTTGGCCGGAATGCCGATGCCTGAGTCTTCGATGGCTACATGAATGGCGCATTCTCCGCTATCCGGGTCCGGTACCCCGGTGACGCGCAGCGCGACATAGCCTTCCTTGGTGAATTTCACCGCGTTGCCGGCCAGATTGGTCAGAACCTGGCGGATACGGCCCGGGTCGCCGGTGAACTTCGTGGGCAGGAAAAGGTCGTAATCGACCAGCATCGTCAGCCCCTTGTCGCGCGCCGAGGGCTGCAAGAGCATCACCACTTCGTGGACGCAGCGCTCCAGGTCGAAAGGTTCTGGGTGCAGCACCAGCTTGTCAGCCTCGATCTTGGAATAGTCGAGCACGTCATTGATGATCACCAGCAGCGCTTCGCCGGAGTTCTTGATGGTGTTGGCATAGAGCCGCTGTTCTTCGTTGAGCGAGGTGTCGTTCAGCAGCTCGGCCATGCCCACTACCCCGTTCATCGGGGTGCGGATTTCGTGGGACATATTGGCCAGGAAAGCGGATTTGGCGCGGTTTGCAGCTTCGGCGCGTTCCCGTGCCTTGCGCAGCTTTGCTTCGTATTGGACCGTCGAGGTGATGTTCAGCGCCAGACTCACCACGTCACCGCCATGACCGCGCTGGTCGACTAGCTTGATGTACTGGTCGTTCCAGAAGCGGATCACCACCGGCTCGGGGGATGGAGCGAGCCAGCGGTCGGTCATCATTTCGCGCCACTCGCCCGGGGTCAGTTTTTCTGTGTTGACCAATCCTTCATCAGTCATCACTTGCAGGATGCGCATGTAAGAGTCGCCTGGCTCCATCTCTTCGATGTCGTCGAACATCGCCAGGTAGGCGGTATTTGCGCCGATCAGCTTGCTGCCGGCGTCGAAAAAGGCAAAGCCGTCCTGAATCGTCTGGATCGAATGCCACAGGCGGCGCTCGGCGACTTCAACCTTTTCATGAGCAACGGAAAGGTCGGATTTCACCTTCTCGTTTTCATCCCGGACGTTGGCCACTTCGGCCTGGGTTTCGCCAATCTGCTTGGTCAGGGCGAGCGCGTGGCGGCCCAGCTTCCGGTTTGCCGCCGAAAGCTCTGCCTGTTTCAATTCCAACAGACGTTCTGCAGCCAGGCGCGCACGCCTTTCTTCTGCAAGTTTGTTGGCAAGGCTCATGCCAGTAATACTCCGGACCACGCCCCCAAATGGGCTCCTGAAATCTCAACATCAACGCACAGCGTAAAAATGCACTTAAGGTCCTCGTTAAGCCCACAGTCCTTGCTATGGCGTTAAGCCCGTGCCAGCCTGTCGACAGATATTGGAGGGTGTTATGCTGGCGCGCGTTCTTTCGTTTTTCACTATTGTATTCATTGTGTTAATGCCGTTTGAGGCCGCCCGGGCACAGGAGGCCACACCGGCATTCCGCTTCGTTGCGGTTCCGGATACAGACTTTTTCGGGTCCGATTTGGAAGCGGTATTTGATACGAATCTCGAAACCTGCGCCCGGATTTGCGCTAATCGTGAAAATTGCGCCGGATTCACCTTTAATACCCGGTCGAACGCCTGCTTCCCCAAGAGCGCAATCGGGGAGAGATCCCCTTACGAGGGCGCATTTTCCGCATTCAAGTCAGACGTTTCGGATGCGATTCGGCTCAATGCGGCCGCGCGCAGCCCGGGGTTGGCATTCCTGCCGGATGCAGACCTGAGCAGTGCCCATAGGCAGGCCCGTGACATCGGGTTGCGGTTTCCGCCGGCCGGGGCGGAGACCGGCCGGCTGATCGAAACCGCCCGGCACCGTGCTGCGACCGGTGAAATGGGGCCCGCCGTGCGCTGGATGGGCGAGGCCGTGGCTGTCAGCGATGCCGCGGATCTTTGGGCAGATTATGCAGCCTACCTGCTGCGGATGGACAGCAAACAGAGCACCCGTCAGCGGGCTTATGCGGCTGCGATCAACTCTTATCTGCGCGGCGACGCTGCGGGCATGCAAGTCAATGCGCTGACACTGATGGCCGAGGCGCTGGAAGTGCTTGGCCGGGGGCGGGACATGCTGCCGGTGCTGCGTCTGGCCGAAGACACCCAGCCGCGCCGCGATGTGGCGCAGATGCTGGATGACGCGATCGGCAAATACGGCTTCCGTATTGCGGACAGCACAGTGGAAAGCGACAGCACCGCGCCGCGCATCTGTGTCGAATTTTCCGAGGGTCTTGCCCGCAGCGGGGTGGAATACAGCGACTATGTGAAACTGCCGGATAACCGCCTGGCAGTTGAAGCAGAGGGGCGGCAGCTCTGCATTGGCGGGCTGGAGCACGGCACCCGATACAGTCTGACCCTGCGCCGCGGACTGCCTGCGGAAAGCGGCGAGGCGCTCTACCGGGATATCGAACTCAGCCACTATGTGCGCGACCGGTCGCCCGCCGTGCGCTTCCCGGGCCGCGCTTACGTTTTGCCGCGCTCGGACCTGGCAGCGCTGCCGGTGGAGACGGTGAACCTGAGCGAAGTGCAGCTGACCCTGCGCCGGGTCAGCGACCGCAACCTGCTGCGCAGCATGCAGGAGGACATGTTCGCCCGCCCGCTCAGCCAGTGGCAGGAGGAATATTTCGCCGATGCTATGGCCGAAGATGTCTGGACCGGCACAGCAGAGGTGCAAAGCGATCTCAACCGCGACATGACCACCCGCCTGCCGCTGGATCAGGCGCTGGCAGACCAGCCCGCTGGCATCTACGCGCTCAGCGCCAGGATTCCCGGTGCCGATCCTTATGATAATCCCGGTGCCACGCAGTGGTTCGTGCTCTCCGATCTGGGCCTCAGCACCATGCGCGGCGCGGACGGGCTGCATGTGCAGGTGCAGGGGCTGACCGATGCGGCCCCCAAGGAGGGCGTGGAACTGACCCTGATCTCCCGCGCCAATGCGGTGCTGGCGCGTGTTGCCAGCGATGCCACCGGCTATGCGCGGTTCGAGCCCGGCCTGATCCGCGGCACCGGCGGTTCTGCCCCGGCGCTGCTGCTGGCCCGCCAGGGCGAGGCGGATCTGAGCTTCCTGTCGCTGACAGACGCGGCCTTTGACCTCTCTGACCGGGGTGTCCAGGGGCGCCCGGCACCCGGCCCGGTGGACGTCTTCCTTGCGACAGACCGCGGCGCCTACCGCGCGGGAGAGATGATCAACGTGACCGCACTGGCGCGTGACGGTAAGGCGCAGGCCATCGAAGGCCTGCCGCTGATCGCCATCCTGTCGCGTCCCGACGGGGTGGAATACAGCCGCCTCGTCTCCGGTGGCGGTCAGATGGGCGGCCATGTCTTCGCATTGCCGGTGGGCACATCCGCCCCGCGCGGCACCTGGCGGCTGGAGATCAAGAGCGACCCGGAAGCCCCGGCGCTGGCCTCCCGCCAGATCCTGGTGGAGGATTTCCTGCCCGAACGGATTGATTTCACGCAAGACCTGCCCGCCGCCGCGATCCGCCCCGGCGCTGTGCCGCCGCTAACGGTTCATGCGCGTTACCTGTTCGGTGCGCCGGGTGCCGGCCTCAGCATCGACGGCGACGTGCGCCTGCGTGCGGCGGAGACGGTTGCGGGCTGGCCCGGTTACCGCTTCGGCCGCTACGACAGCCGCAGCAGCACCCAGACCAGTTATTTCGGCGGGCCGGAAACAGACGCGGACGGGTTTGCTGAACTGGCCATCGAAATCCCAACAGGCGCTGCAACCGGCAAACCGATGGAGGCAACCGTAATTACCCGCCTCGCTGATGGCTCTGCCCGCCCGGTAGAACGCCGTCTGACTGTGCCGGTTCAGCCAGAAACCCCGGTGATCGGCATCAAGCCCCTGTTCGAGGATGTGGCCGCAGAGGGCACCGAAGCGGCGTTTGAGGTGATTGGCCTGTCGCCGATGCTTGAAGTGCAGCCGATGCAGCTCCGCTGGACCCTCAACCGGGTCGAGACGCGCTACCAGTGGTATCAGCAATGGGGCAACTGGAACTGGGAGCCGATCACGCGCCGCCGGCGTGTGGCCACCGGTGAGACCGCATTTGACGGCACGCCGGTTCAGATCGCAAATCCCGTGGAATGGGGCCGCTACGAGCTCGTCGTCGAACGCCTTGACGGCGAACGTGCCGAGGCCGCGGTGGATTTCTATGCCGGCTGGTACGCGCCCGCCGACAGTGCTGCTACCCCCAACCGGCTGGAGCTGTCTCTGGACGCAGAAAACTACCAGCCCGGTGATACCTCGCAGCTTAGGAACCGCGCTGATCTCGGTGGTGTCCAATCAGTTGATCGAACGCAAAGCGGTGGAAGTCACTGCGGGCGAAAACCTGATCCCGCTGGAGGTGACGGAAGACTGGGGCAGCGGCGCTTATGTAACGGCGATGGTGATCCGCCCGCCCGCGGAGGCTGCAGACCGTGTTCCGGCCCGGGCCCTTGGGCTTGCCCATGCCGCCGTCACCCAACCCGGCCAGCAGCTTGAAGTAGCCATCAAGGTTCCTGAAGTGGCCCGTCCGCGCGGCGTGGAGACCGCCAAGGTCTCTGTCGAGGGGGCCGCGCCCGGCGATGAGGTCTGGCTGACCGTTGCGGCGGTGGATCTCGGCATTCTCAATCTGACCGGCTTCCAAAGCCCCGACCCCAGCGCGCATTACTTCGGCCAGCGCCGGCTGGGCATGGAGCTGCGCGATCTTTACGGGCGGCTGATCGACGGGCAGTCCGGCGCGCTGGGCCTTGTGCGGTCCGGCGGGGATGCGGATGGCGGAATGCGGATGCAGTCGCCGCCGCCGACCCAAGATCTGATGTCGGTGTTTTCCGGTCCCCTACGGGTCGACGAAAATGGCGAGGCCGCCTTTCCGGTGGCCCTGCCGCCCTTCAATGGCACCGTGCGGCTGATGGCCGTGGCCTGGTCGCCCCGTGCGGTGGGGCAGGCCGAGGCAGATATGATCGTGCGCGATCCGGTGGTGGTGACGGCCTCGCTGCCGCGGTTCCTGGCCCCGGGCGACCGAAGCCGCATAATGCTGAACATTGTGCATGCTGACGGTCCCGCCGGGGACATGGCGCTGGCCGCCCGCGTGAAAGGCGCCGGGCTGGAGCTTGGCGTGCTGCCTGCTTCGGTCAGGCTGGCCGAACAGGGCAAGGCGGTGCTGGACCTGCCGGTGACGGCCCATGCCATTGGCGATCCGGAGGTTGAACTGGTGCTGACCACCCCGGACGGGCAGGAGCTGCTGCAGACCCTGCGCCTGCCGGTGCGCGCCAATGATCCGGTGGTGGCGCAGACCCGGCGCTTTGCGCTGGCGGCGGGTGACAGTTTCCGTTTCAACGAGGATGTGTTCACCGGCCTGCGCCGCGGCTCTGCCCGTGCGGTGCTGTCTGCCGGTCCGATTGCCAGGTTCGATGTGCCGGGGCTCTTGTCGGTTTTGGACCAGTACCCCTATGGCTGCACCGAACAGGTCACATCCAAGGCGCTGCCATTGCTGTATCTTTCCTCGGTGGCCGAGGCTGCGGGCCTGGGTGAAGGCCCCGCCGTGCAGGCGCGGGTGGAGGCTGCGATCCGCAAAGTGCTGACGCGGCAGGCGCCGAACGGGGCCTTTGGCCTCTGGCGCGCAGAAAGCGGTGATTTCTGGCTTGATGCCTATGCGTCGGACTTTCTCAGCCGGGCGCGGGCGCAGGGCTACCACGTCCCCGAGCAGGCCTTTGCCCAGGCAATGGACAACCTGCGCAACCGGGTAAACTATGCTTCTGACTTCGACGAAGGCGGGCAGGAGCTTGCCTATGCGCTGATGGTGCTGGCGCGGGAAGGTGCCGCAGCGATGGGGGATCTGCGCTACTATGCGGATGTGAAGGGCGATGCTTTCTCCACTCCGCTGGCTGCCGCCCAGCTGGGTGCGGCGCTGGCCTCTTACGGTGATCAGCGGCGGGCCGATGCGATGTTTGCCCGCGCCGCAGCCAAACTGGGCCGCCGCACCGCTGAAGCCTCGGTTTGGCGGGTGGACTACGGCACCCGCTTCCGCGATGCAGCCGGGGTGCTGGCGCTGGCCGCCGCATCGGGCAGCGATGCGGTGGATCGTGACGGCATCGCCTCGCGCATTGCCCGCCTGACCCGCCCGATGTCCACACAGGAGGCCACGTGGTCCCTCTTGGCCGCCCATGCGCTGGTCGAAAGCCCCGAATCCTCCGGCCTGCTGGTGGATGGCACGCCGGTTTCCGGGCCTTTCGTGCAGGTGCTGGAAGGCAGGGCCGCAGGCAAGGCGCTGGAGATCTCGGCTGCCACGGGCCGCAGCACGGACATCACGCTGACCACCCTCGGCGTGCCCGAGGTTGCCCCGCCGGCGGGTGGCACCGGCTTCACGCTGCGGCGCCATCACTACACATTGGGCGGAGAGGAGATCACCAGCCGTGCCTTCACTCAGGGTGACCGCTTCGTGACGGTGCTGGAACTGACCCCCGAAGAACGCCTGGGCGCGCGGCTGATGTTCAATGACCCGCTGCCTGCGGGGGTGGAAATCGACAATCCGAACCTCCTGCGTTCGGGCGACCTCAGCGCGCTCAGCTGGCTTGATCTGGACGAGGCAGAGCACGCCGAGTTCCGCGCCGACCGTTTCCTGGCCGCGGTGGATGCGGACGGGCGCAGCACCATCCGGCTGGCCTATATCGCCCGCGCAGTGACGCCGGGCGACTTTCATGCGCCGGCGGCCTCGGTCGAGGACATGTACCGGCCGGCCTACCGGGCGCGCACGGCCACCGGCAGGGTGACAGTGGAGTAAGAGATGCCACAAAACGCTGAGGGCAGCGCACGGCGCTTTGCACCCGGCCTGGTGCTTGCCGCAGCGCTGGCGGCCTGGTTTGGATGGCATCGCATTGATGATTGGGTTGACGCGACTCGACTGCCTGAAACCCTCGCCGAAACCTCTGTCGAGGTCCGGGACCGTAACGGCGACCTGCTGCGCGCTTTTCCGGTGGAAGACGGCCTCTGGCGCTTTGCGGTCCGGCCGGAGCAGGTCGACCCGGGCTACCTTGCCATGCTGCTGCGCTACGAGGACAAGCGGTTTTACAGCCACCGGGGTGTTGATCTGCGCGCCATGCTGCGCGCTGCCGGGCAGGCGGTCTGGAACGGCGGCGTGGTCTCCGGCGGATCGACCCTGACCATGCAGGTGGCAAGGTTGCTGGAGGACGGGCCGACCGGGCGCTGGGCGGGCAAGCTGCGCCAGATCCGGCTGGCGCTGGCGCTGGAACGGAACCTCTCCAAGGAAGAGATCCTGACGCTCTACCTGACCCATGCGCCCTATGGCGGCAACCTCGAAGGCATCCGGGCCGCCACGCTGGCCTGGTTCGGCAAGGAGCCGCGCAGGCTGACCCCTTCCGAGGCCGCCTTGCTGGTGGCGCTGCCGCAGTCCCCCGCTGCCCGCCGCCCGGACCGCGCGCCGGTCGTGGCACAGGCCGCCCGCAACCGGGTTCTGCAGCGGATGGCAGGGCAGGGCGTCATCGGCGCCCCTGTACTGGAAATGGCCAGCGCGGCGCCCCTGCCGGGCAGAATGCGGCCGTTTCCGCAGCGGGCTCCGCACGCCGCGGCGCGAATGCGCGCGGCCCAGCCAGAGGCGCAGCGTATCACACTGACCATAGACGCAGGGGTGCAGTCCCGGCTGGAAGCGCTCGCTGCCACAGCTGCGGGCGCAGGCGGCGCGCAGCTTTCGGCGGCCATCCTGGCAGCGGACTACCAGAGCGGGGAGATCCTCGCCTCGGTCGGCTCACCCGGACTGGCCGAGGCCGCCCGGCAGGGGTTTGTGGATATGACCCGGGCACAACGCTCACCTGGTTCGGCGCTGAAACCGCTGGTCTACGGGCTGGCCTTTGATCAGGGGCTGGTTCACCCGGAGACGCTGATCCACGACGGGCCGATGGATTTCGGCGGTTACGCGCCGCGAAACTTCGATGGTCAGTTCCGCGGTGACCTGCGCGTGCGCGAGGCGCTGCAGCTCTCGCTGAACATCCCCGTGGTGATGCTCACGCAGGAGATCGGCCCGGCCCGGCTGATGGCCGCACTGCGCCGTGCCGGCACGGAAGTGCAGCTGCCCGGCGGTGCACCGGGATTGGCGGTTTCGCTGGGCGGCGCCGGGGTCAGCCTGGAAGGGCTGGTGCAGCTTTATGCCGCCCTAGCGGGTGGCGGGCAAAGCAAGGCATTGCGGATGGTGAAGGATGCAGCGCCAAAGGCTCTGGCCCGCGTGATGACGGAGAGGGCCGCATGGCAGGTGATGGACATTCTTCGCGGCCTGGCGCCGCCGCCCGGTGCCCGCGCCAAGGTGCTGGCTTATAAGACCGGCACGTCCTACGGGCACCGCGATGCCTGGGCGCTGGGCTGGGACGGGCGGCATGTGATCGGCATCTGGCTAGGCCGCGCCGACGGCACGCCGGTTCCGGGGGCTTACGGCGGTGCGCTGGCGGCCCCGGTGCTGTTCGAGGCCTTCGGGCTGTTGAAACCGGAGTTCGACCCGTTGCCGCCACCGCCGCCTGAGACCCTGATAGCCAGCTCCGCGGCCCTGCCGCAGCCGCTCCAGCGTTTCCGCCCGCGCGGCACCGCCTTTGCTGAGGATGCAGAGGCGCCGCAGCTCCTGTTCCCGCCGGATGGTGCACGGCTTCTGGCCGGGGAGGCGCCGCTGGCGGTGAAACTGCGCGGCGGCCAGCCGCCTTTCCTGGTCCTTGCTGACGGCAGGCCCGTCGCCTCGGGGGTGCACCGCAGGGAATTTGAAGTCGCCAACCCGGGGCAGGGTTTCTCTGCCCTGGTGGTGGTCGACAGCGCGGGCCGGTCGGACCGGGCCTCCGTGCAGATTGATTAAAACCGCGTTTGAGAAGGGAATAAGCGATGAAATGGGTCTTGGGCACGGCTTTTGCAGCGCTGAGCGCTGCCTCCGCCTGGGCGGGATGCGCCAGCGATGAAGAGATCGCAGCCTTTGTCGCCGCCTATACCGCGAATACCCCAGCCCAGGCACTGGGGGCGGAGGGCAGCATGACAGATGCACTCTGCACACAAAAGAAACTCGCGGCCGCGCTGGAGCCGCATATGGGGCCGGTTATCGGCTACAAGGCGGGCCTTACGGCCAGACCCGCGCAGGAGCGCTTCGGGATGAAGGAACCGGTCCAGGGTGTTCTCTACCGGGATATGATGCTGGAGGATGGCGCTGCAGTGCCATTGCCCTGGGGTGCGGTGCCGATGGTGGAAGCGGACCTGGTGCTGGTTGTAGGGGATGCGGCGATCAATGCAGCTCAAACGCCCGCCGGGGTTCTTGAGCATATTGCCGCCATCCGCCCGTTCATTGAGTTGCCCGACCTGACGCTGGCCGGGGGACAGCCGATCACCGGCGTCACGCTGACGGCCATGGGGGTTGGCCCGAAACTGGGCGTCCTGGGGGCGGCCATTGCAGTAGAGAATCCGGTGACCATGGCAGACGCCCTGGCAGCCATGACCGTCACCCTGAGAGACGCCGGGGGCAAGGTTCTGGTCTCGGTGCCGGGCAAGGCGGTCATGGGCAACCCCGCCAACCCGGTGCTATGGCTGATGTCCAAAGGTGTGGGGCTGCAGCCGGGCGACCTGGTATCGGTGGGCTCTTTCGGGCCGCTGGTCCCGCCGCAGGAAACCGGCGGCGGCGTGTCGGTCAGCTACGAGGGGCTTCCGGGAGATCCGGTTATCTCCGTGTCCTTCCTGCCATCGTCCTGATCATTCCCTAAGGCAAATTCTGAAGCTCGATGGCTGGCGGAACCGCGCCTTGCCACAGGCAAGGCGCGCGGCCCAACTGTGAAGGCCCCGCAGGGGCCTGTGCAGGCGGGAGGGCGCGCGCCAGCAGCTGCGCTGCGGGCCAGGCTTCAGGAGGTGAGCGCAGGGATCTCGATATTGTCGATCAGGCGGATGCCATCCATCCAGGCGGCGGCAAACAGGCGGGCCGGGCGGGTTGGGCGGTCGAGCTGCTCCAGCCGGTCCTCACAGCGCAGGTCAAGATATTCAATGTCGCCGAACCCGGCCGCCTGCAGGTCCTCATGCGCAGAGCCGATCAGGGCGCTGAAAACCTCGCCGCCGGCCAGCCGCGCAGCGATCTGCTGCATCACCGGGTAGAGCCGCGAAGCGCGCTCCAGCCCTTCCGCGCTGAGCCGCAGGTTGCGCGACGACATGGCGAGGCCGGAAGGTTCGCGCACCGTGGGGCAGCCGGTAACTTCGATGTTGATGTCCAGGTCGCGGGCCATGCGGCGCACAACCATCAGCTGCTGGTAGTCTTTCTGGCCGAAAAACGCCTGATGCGCGCCGGTCTGCAGAAACAGCTTGGCCACAACCGTTGCCACGCCGTCGAAATGGCCGGGGCGGAATTCACCCTCCATCACATCGGTCATCCCCGCAACCGACACATTGGTGGCATAGCCCGCGGGGTAGATCTGGTCCGGGTCCGGCACATAGATTGCATCCACGCCGTAAGGGGCCATCTTTTCGGCGTCCTCCAGCTCGGTGCGCGGGTATTACGCCAGGTCCTCCGGGTTGTTGAACTGGCGCGGGTTCACGAAGATGGTGACGATCACGCGGTCGGTATTGGTTTTAGCGGCCTCTACCAGCGACAGGTGGCCTGCGTGCAGCGCGCCCATGGTGGGCACCACGCCGACACGTTCGCCCGCCCGCACCCAAGTGTTGTGCAGCGCGCGCAGGTCCGCGAGGCGGCGGATAATCGGAGCCGTCATTATTTCTTTCCCTGCGCCGGAGCCTGATCGGCAAAGACATGTTCCGCGGCCGGAAAACTCCGGGCACGTACCTCGGCGGCGTAGTCCGCGATGGCTGCTTCAGCAGCGGGGCCAAGATCGGCGTAGCGTTTCACGAACTTCGGTTTGAAGGCGGTGAAGAAGCCCAACATGTCATCGACCACCAGGATCTGCCCGTCGCAACCAGCGGAAGCCCCGATGCCGATGGTGGGGATGGCCACCTCAGACGTGATCTGGTCGGCCAGAACCTGCGGCACCTTTTCCAGCACGACCGAGAAGGCCCCGGCATCCGCCACCGCCTGCGCATCGGCAATCACCGCCTCAGCCTGGGCATCGCGGCCCTGCACCTTGTAACCGCCCAAAGTGTTGATCGACTGCGGCGTGAGGCCGATATGGGCCATCACGTGAATGCCGCGCTTGACCAGGAAGCGGATGGTTTCAGCCATCTCGACGCCGCCTTCCAGCTTCACCGCGCCTGCGCCGGTTTCGGCCATCAGCCGGGCGGCGTTGCGGAAGGCCTGCTGCGGCCCTTCCTCGTAGCTGCCGAAGGGCATGTCGACCACCATCATCGCGGCCTCAAGCCCGCGGGCGACGGCACGGCCGTGCAGGATCATCATCTCCATCGTCACCTCCAGCGTCGAGGCCATGCCATGCAGCACCATGCCGACGCTGTCGCCGACCAGCACAAAATCGCAATGGGCGTCCATCACCTGCGCCATCGGCGTGGTGTAAGCGGTGAGTGAAACAAGCGGTTCGCCGCCCTTTCGGGCGCGGATATCCTCGGCGTTCGGGGCTTTCTTGCGGGCTGTGGCGCTCATGGTGGTCCTGTTCGCTGCGAGTGGTGAAGGCGGATTATCAATAATATTAGCACGCTTCCAGTGCGCGAAATGTCCCCGCCGGCCTTGATTACGCAACGCAATAGGGGAACACTCGCCCAAAAGCCGTGGCCCAAAGGCGGCGCTTTCAACCCAAGGGGAGATTTTACCGATGTCATTGAAGTCTGTTATTGTTGCCGCCTCCTCGGCATTGGCGCTGACTGCGGGGGCCGGGGCCGCCAAGGACAGCATCACCATCGCCATGCAGCTGGAGCCGCCGCACCTGGACCCGACCAGCGCCGCAGCCCAGGCCATCGACTCGGTGGTTTATGTGAATATCTTCGAAGGGCTGACCCGGTTTGAAGGCGACGGCTCGATCGTGCCCTTGCTGGCGAAAAGCTGGGAAATCTCGGAAGATGGCACTGTCTATACCTTCGCCCTGCAGGAGGGCGTCACCTTTCACGACGGCAGCGCGATGGATGCCGAAGACGTGAAATTCAGCCTCGACCGGGCGCGGGCCGAAGACAGCACCAATGCGCAGAAGGCGCTTTTTGCCGGGATCAGCAGTGTCGATGTGATCGACCCGCTGACCGTGCAGGTGACACTGGCCGAACCCAATGGCAACTTCCTGTTCAATCTGGCCTGGGGCGATGCGGTCATCGTCGCGCCCGAGAGCATTGAAACCATCAAAACCGCCCCTGTCGGCACCGGGGCCTATACGCTGACAGGCTGGGTGCAGGGCGACCGCATCGAGGTGGCGCGCAATGCGGACTACTGGGGTGATGCCCCGGCGCTGGCCTCGGCTACTTTCAAGTTCATTTCGGACCCCACCGCGGCTTTCGCGGCGATGATGGCCGAGGACGTGGATGCCTTCGACATTTTCCCGGCTCCGGAGAACCTTGTGCAATTTGAGGCCGATCCCCGGTTCCAGGTGCTGGTGGGATCGACCGAAGGTGAAACCATTCTGTCGACCAACAACAAGCAGCCGCCGTTTGACAATGTGAAGGTGCGCCAGGCGCTGGCCCATGCCATCGACCGGCAAGCAATCATCGACGGCGCCATGTTCGGCTACGGCACCCCGATCGGCACGCATTTTGCGCCGCACAACCCGGCCTATGTGGATCTGACCGGCAGCTCGGCTTACGATCCGGAGCAAGCCCGCGCGCTGCTAGCCGAGGCCGGTTTCCCGGAGGGGTTTGAAACCACCCTGCACCTGCCGCCGCCGTCATATGCGCGCCGTGGAGGCGAGATCATCGCCGCCCAGCTGGCCGAGGTCGGCATCAAAGCCGAGATCACCAATGTGGAATGGGCGCAGTGGCTGGAAACCGTGTTCAAGGGCAAGAACTATGGCCTCACCATCGTCAGCCATACCGAACCGATGGACATCGGCATCTATGCCCGCCCGGAATATTACTTCCAGTATGACAACCCGGCCTTCCAGGAACTGATGGGGACGCTGAACGCCACCACAGATACCGGTCAGCGCACCGCGCTGATGCAGGACGCGCAGAAGATGATCGCGGGAGACTATGTGAACGGTTACCTGTTCCAGCTCGCCAAGCTGAGCGTCGCCAAGGCGGGCGTGCAGGGGCTCTGGGAAAACGCCCCGACAGCCGCCATCGACCTGGGGGCTATCTCATGGGTTGACTGACGTTTTTACGGGCCGCTTCCGCGCGCGGCGGCCCGCGCTTCCGATTCTTCAAGGTTTGCCGGATAACGTTGAGTGCTATGTTGATGGTAATGCACGTTTTCCGGTTCCTTGTTTTCCTGACCGCCGCCCTGTGGGGCATCGCTGCCGCTGCGCTGGACTTGCCGGGCGGCACCCCGCGGGCCTTGCGCTTTGCCGCCCCCCTGCAGGTGACGGTCGGCATCCAGATCGACCAGATCACCTTTGTCGACCAGAAGTCGGAAAACTACGGCGCTGTCGCCACCATACGGTTGGAATGGCAGGACCCGCTGCTGGCCTTCCCGCCGGAAGAAACCGGCGGCGACCCGCGGATCATGCCGCCTGTTCAATTCGCCCGTCACGTGCGCAGCAAGGGTGCGCTGGTGCCCGCGTTTGACATTGCCAACCAGCAGAACCGCAAGTGGGAGCATCAGGCGCTGGCGGTGCTCTGGCCGGAAGGGCGGGTGCGCTATTACGAAAAATCCACACTGACGCTGCAAGCACCCTATTTCAACTTCACCCG
>CAJXHQ010000001.1 GCA_913054485.1 uncultured Paracoccaceae bacterium | reverse complement strand
CGTCGTCGGTCACGAAGACTTCGCCGTGCTCAAACGGGCTCATGGTGCCCGGATCGACGTTAAGATAGGGGTCGAGCTTGCGCAGGCGGACCGAGTAGCCGCGGGCTTGCAGAAGCGCGCCGAGAGCGGCGGATGCCAGACCTTTGCCAAGCGAGGACACAACCCCGCCAGTAATGAAGATGAAACGCGCCATGAGTGTTCGGCTGCCCCCGTGAGAAGTCGAAAAGTGTTCAGAATTCAAGTGCCCAGACGGTTCCGAAAAACCAAAGCATCACGGGACTTCATATATATAGGATTCGCGCGGCATGCGCAAGGGAACCGCAAGATGCTGTTGCGGTTCTTTTATCCCAGTCTAGGTGTAGTGGATCAGTCGAGGCTGGGAACCAGCGGGGCATTGTCGCCCTCGGCCGGGGGCAGCAGATCTTCAGCGGCCGGAACTGCCGGTGCAGCCGGTGTGTCCGCGGATTCGGCCGGAACGCCGGTGCGGTCCAGAACCGAGGAGCCTGCGGATTTCTGTGCCGCGATGATGGTCATCGCCAGCGAGGCGACCATGAAGCCGGCGCCCAGGATCCAGGTCAGCTTGGTGATCGCGGTCGCGGCTGCGCGGCCCGAAACGGCGCCGCCGCCTCCGCCCATGCCAAGTCCGCCGCCTTCGGAGCGCTGCAGCAAAACAGCGGCAATCAGGCCAAGGGCCAGAAGAAGAAGGATAATGAGAATGACGTTTTCCATGGGACCCTGCGGCGGTTGGCTGGTATCGGGCGGTATGTAAGAGAGAATGCCGGGCGGGGCAAGGGTTCCTTTTTGCTCCCCGGCGCTTCCGTGCCCCTTTCCTTGCCGGGAAAGGCTGGACAGGGCAGGGGGCGGGCGTGCAGTCTTTCCCTATGCCGCATGATGATCCCGATCACCCGCACAGCCTGCTTCCGCCGGAGCCCGCGCTCCGGGTGAAAGCGCTGGAGACGATTTTAGCCGCCAAGGGTCTGATCGATCCGGCGGCGCTGGATGCCATTGTTGACACCTATGAAAACCGCATCGGGCCGAAGAACGGCGCGGCGGTGGTGGCCAAAGCCTGGTCGGATCCGGTGTTTCACGCCCAGTTGCTGGAGGATGCCACGGCGGCGGTTTCTGCACTTGGCTTTTATGGCCGGCAGGGCGAGCATATCGTGGCGGTGGAGAACACTCCCGGCCAGCATAATATGGTCGTCTGCACCCTGTGCAGCTGCTACCCGTGGCCGCTGCTGGGCATCCCGCCGGCCTGGTATAAATCCGATGCCTACCGTGCCCGCGCCGTGCGCGAGCCGCGCAAAGTGCTGGCGGATTTTGGCGTGACCCTGCCCGAGGGCACCTCTGTGCGGGTCTGGGATTCGACAGCAGAAGTCCGCTACCTGGTGATTCCCATGCGTCCCGAGGGCACCGAAGGCTTCAGCGATGAGCAGCTGTCCGCGCTGATCAGCCGCGACAGCATGATCGGCACCGCGCTGGCGGCGGAGCCTGCATCTTGACTCGTGTGCATGATATGGGCGGGCGGTTCGGTGACGGGCCAGTGGTGCCGGATGCGGCGGATGCGCCTGTCTTTGAAGAAGACTGGCACGCCCGCGCGCTGGCGGTGACGCTGGCCTGCGGCGCGCTGGGGCAATGGAACCTTGATACGTCGCGCCATGCCCGCGAACGATTGGCCCCTAAGGACTACGCGGGCTTCTCATATTATGAGAAATGGATCTCGGCGCTGGCGGATCTGCTGGTGGAGCAGGACGTGCTGACACGCGAGGACCTGGCAGGCGCCGGGCCGGAGGCGGTGCACAGGCTGGCTGGCAAGGCGCTGAAAGCGGCTTCGGTGCCCGGCGTTCTGGCCAAGGGCGGCCCGGCGGATCGGGCGGATGGCCCGCAGCCGCGATTCTCGGCCGGGCAGGCGGTGCGGGTCCGGGTGCCTGCGGACAATCCGCTGCAGGACGGCGGCCACACCCGCCTGCCGCAATACGCCGCCGGGGCGCGCGGTTATATTCTGCGGCTGCATGGCAATCATGTGCTGCCGGACAGCAATGCTCATGGTCTGGGCGAAGCACCCGAGCCCTTATACGCGGTGCGGTTCCATGCCCGGATGCTCTGGTCGCATGCGGAACACCCGGATGATGAGGTGGTGCTGGACATGTGGCAAAGCTACCTGGAGCCTTTATGAGTGACTGCCCGGAAATTGGCGCCCCAGAACCGGTGTTTCAGGAGCCCTGGCACGCGCAGGTTTTTGCGCTGACCGTGCATCTGAACGAAAGCGGCGCCTTTCAGTGGACCGAATGGGTCACGCGCTTTTCCGCCACATTGGCCCGCCATGGGCTGGAACGCGATCTGAACGGCGGCGATGATTACTTCATGGCCTGGCTCGAAACGCTGGAGAGGCTTTTGGCCGAGCAAGACAGCGCGCCGGCGCAGGAAACATCTGAAATACGCGCCAAATGGGAGGCTGCCTATCTTGCCACGCCGCATGGTCAGCCGGTCAAACTTACCTGAAGAGTGATTCCTTTTTCGGGGTGCGCAGCGGCCCGGGTTGCGTCTGCCTGCCCTCCGGCGGGCATAAATGCGCCCGCCTGGGCAGGTGCAACCTTCATGTTGGGCAAATACACCGGTATTTTTGGTTCCCCTCTGCGCGCCACAGGGCTATACGGGCCACCGGCTTCTAAAGATACGCAGCAAAGGACCGGATATGGCCAACGTCGTTGTTGTCGGCGCCCAATGGGGTGACGAAGGAAAAGGCAAGATCGTGGACTGGCTCAGCGAGCGCGCCGATGTGATCGCACGCTTCCAGGGCGGCCATAATGCCGGCCACACGCTGGTGGTGGGTGAGCAGGTCTACAAGCTGCACGCGCTGCCTTCGGGCGTGGTGCGCGGCGGCAAGCTGTCGGTCATCGGCAACGGCGTGGTGCTGGACCCCTGGCACCTGCTGAAAGAGATCGCCACGGTGCAGGCGCAGGGCGTTGAGATCACGCCCGAGACCCTGATGATCGCGGAAAACACCCCGCTGATCCTGCCGCTGCACGGCGAGCTGGACCGGGCCCGCGAAGAAGCGGCCTCCAAGGGGACCAAGATCGGCACCACCGGCCGCGGCATCGGCCCGGCATACGAAGACAAAGTCGGCCGCCGCGCCATCCGCGTTGCCGACCTGGCAGACGAGGCCACGCTGGAGGCCCGCGTCGACCGCGCGCTGCAGCACCATGACCCGCTGCGCAAGGGTCTGGGCGTTGACCCGATCGACCGCGACGCGCTGATCGCTCAGCTGAAAGAGATCGCGCCGGAGATCCTGAAATTCGCCGCCCCCGTTTGGAAAGTGCTGAACGAGAAGCGCAAAGCCGGCAAACGGATCCTGTTTGAAGGCGCGCAAGGCGCCCTGCTGGACATCGACTTCGGCACCTATCCCTTCGTGACCTCCTCCAACGTGATCGCAGGCCAGGCGGCCACCGGTGTCGGCATTGGTCCCGGCTCCATCGACTACGTGCTGGGCATCGTGAAAGCCTATACCACCCGTGTCGGCGAAGGCCCCTTCCCAACCGAGCTGGACGACGAGGACGGCAACCGCCTTGGCACCCGCGGCCATGAGTTTGGCACCACCACAGGCCGTAAGCGCCGCTGCGGCTGGTTCGACGCCTGCCTGGTGCGCCAGACCTGTGCCACCTCCGGCATCACGGGCATTTCGCTGACCAAGCTGGACGTGCTGGACGGTTTCGAGACCCTGAAGATCTGCACCGGCTACGAGCTGGACGGCGAACGTCTGGACTATCTGCCCACCGCCGCCGACCAGCAGGCCCGCTGCACGCCGATCTACGAAGAGATGCCGGGCTGGAGCGAGTCCACCGAAGGCGCGCGCAGCTGGAACGATCTGCCCGCCAATGCGATCAAATACGTCAAACGCGTGGAAGAGCTGATCGACTGCCCGGTCGCCCTGCTGTCGACCTCGCCGCAGCGTGACGACACCATCCTCGTCACCGATCCTTTCGCAGACTGATGGCGGGCGACAAGAAACCGGGCCTGAGCTACAAGGCCCGGCGGCGTTGGTCGCTGGTGCTGCTGCTGATCGGCATGCCGCTTTATATCGTGGCGGCCGTCACGGTGATGAACATGCTGGACCGGCCGCATATTCTGGTCGAACTGGCGGTCTATGTCGTGCTGGGGGTGCTCTGGGTGCTGCCGTTCAAATTTGTCTTCAAAGGGGTCGGTAAGGCCGACCCGGATGCGGAAGATAACGGCGGGGGCTGAGCCGAGGCCGCAATTGTTGGGCCATGGCCCAGGCCAGAGGATAAATTACAGGCGTTGCTCAAGTTGGGCAGCGCCTGGGCTTTTTCGGCCGACCGCTTCTGACCCAAGATATCACACATGACAGGACGAAACCGGGCGTCCCATTGCAGATGTTGAAACTCCGCGTGGCGGACAAAGAGACGTTTCGCTGCGGCTGCGCCATGGGCCGGTTTTGGCGCAATGCGTTTGCATGTTAATGATTTGAGGGTGGGAAGGCTTGTGCGTCATCGGGATGAAACCAAGAGACCTATGCGTAACGCGGTAAGGAAATGTGCCTTGTGCATACGCCATTCAGAAATGTCATTGGTTGCGCAAAGCAGGAATGTGATCTGTGAGCCGAAGCGGTAGCGGAGCCTGAAAGAGCGCAGACGTTAGATGTTGAAGCCCTGGCTGGCTTGTTCAGACAACCGCCGCCCAGTAGTTCCAATTGATGGGTAAAGGCGGCGCAGTTCGACCCGATCAACGCCGCGCCATGCTCAGGTGTCGAGCGCGCCGGCGACACGATCGGGCGTGAACGGCATGTGGCGCAGACGCTTGCCCTGGGCGGCATAAAACGCATTGGCGATGGCCGCCGACACCATGGGCGTGCCCACTTCGCCCACGCCAACCGGGGGGGCGTCTACCTCGGCGATATAGATGTCGATTTCGGGCACCTGATGCGCGCGGGTGATTTCATAGTCATAGAAATTCTCCTGCAGCACTTCGCCGTTCTCGATATCGATCTTCTCGCTCAGCGCCATTGAGATGCCAAAGATGATCCCGCCTTCGATCTGGTTATGGGCATTGTCCGGCGTGACGATCAGCCCGGCATCAATCGCGGCCCAGATCTTTTTGATCCGGATATCGCCGCGGTCGGCATCGACCTCGACCTCGGCCACGCCTGCGGCCATGGACGAACTGTAGCCCGCAAAGGACAGGCCCAGGGCGCGATTGCCACGGGTGTGCCAGCCCGACATATCGGCGACCTTTTCCAGCAGATGACGCCCGCGCGGGTTGTCTTTGACCAGGTCCAGGCGGAAATCCAGCGCGTCGCGCCCGGCCGCTTCGGCCAGCTCATCCATGAAGGCCTCGGCGGCAAAGGCGGTATAGGACGCCCCGATGCCCCGGTAGGGGGACAGGCGCGCATGCCGGTCCATGATCAGGTGATCGGCGCGGAAGTCCTTGATGCCGTAGAACTTGCTTTCCGCCCCCCGCATCGAGATCACGTCGTTGGGTCGGGCCACTTCCCACCGCAGCGGGTTGAAGAACCCGATGACCGATGGCGTGGCCACCTTGTGATACCAGCCGTCAAGCTTGCCATCTGCGGTCAGCCCTGCGTGCAGCTTTTGGGCGGCGGCGGGGCGGAAGGTGCCCTGTTTGACATCGTCCTCGCGCGGCCAGATCACCTTGACCGGGCGGCCTGTCGCCCTGGAGCAGAGCACCGCGTCGCGCACATAGTTCTGCATGAGCGCAGTCCGGCGGCCAAAGCCACCGCCCATGGTCATCATGTTCAGCCGCACGGCCTCGACCGGGATATCCAGCGTCTGAGCCACGGTGCGCGCGGTCCAGGATTGGGTTGGCGTGCCCGCCCGAACCTCGGCGCCGTGGCCATCCGCGTCCACGTCCGCCACGGCGGCCATCGGCTCGATCTGGCCGTGATAGGCATAGTCCGAGAGGTACAGCTGACTGAATTGCTTGTCCGCACCGGCAATCGCTGCGGGTGCGTCGCCCTTTTCGGCCCAGACCGCACCTTGCGCCCCCGGCGCATGAGCGGCGGCGGCATATTCGGCCAGCGTGGCATCGCTGTTCGAGGACCGGAAGGGAGAGGTCCGGGACCATTCCACCTGCAAAAGGCCGCGCGCGCCCAAAGCGGACCAGAGGCTTTCCGCCACAACCGCTACGCCATCGGGCAGAGTGACCACGTCGATCACGCCCGGGATGTCGCGGGCGGCGGTGTCATCCACGCTGAGCGGCACTTCGTCCTCGACGGGCGCGCGCAGCACGGCGCCATAGGCCATGTTTGGCACATCCACATCGATGGCATAAACGGCCTGACCGGTGCTTTTGGCCGGAACATCCCGGCGCGGAACGTCATGGCCGATGATCCGGAACTGCGCCCGGTCCTTGAGTGCGACCGTGTCAACATCCGGCACCGTTATCCCATCCGCGCCAAGGGCGGCCAGCGCGCCGTAACCGGCGGCTTGCCCGTCGGGGCCAACGACCACGCTGGGGTCTGTGCGCAAGGTGGATTTGTCGACACCCCAGGCGCGGGCGGCAATCTGCAGCAGCACATCGCGGGCCTGCGCGCCGGCCTTGCGCATCGGGTCAAAATAGAACTGCGTTCCGGTGCTGCCCGCCGTATAAAGCACGCCGCCAAAGAGCTGATTGCCAAACCGCCGGTCATCGGCGTTCAACTGTTCGATCTCGATATCGGCCCAGTCGGCATCCAGCTCTTCGGCCAGGATCTGGGGCAGGGTGGAATAGCTGCTTTGGCCCATTTCAGTGGACGGATGCACAACGAGGATGGTGCCATCGGCCCGAATGGTGAGCCAGTGATTGACGTCGAGCGCGCCGGTTGCGGCCTCGGACCGGACCGCCGTGATGCCCTGCGCACCCATGAGGAAGGTCAGGCCCGCGGTCCCTTGCAGGAAGCTGCGTCGGTTCATGGTCAGTGTCATTTCACACCTCCTGCGCTGCGCGCTCGACAGCCTTGAAAATCCGGTTGTAGGTTCCGCAGCGGCAGAGATTGGCGGACATCTCATCCACGATCTCTGCGCGTGAGGGGGTTGGATTGTCGGCCAGCAGGGCGGCCGCCCGCATGATCTGGCCCGACTGGCAGTAGCCGCATTGCGGAACCTGCTCTTCGATCCACGCCTGTTGTACCGGGTGCGATCCGTCCTCGGACAGGCCTTCGATCGTGGTCACTTCGGCCCCTTCGACATCGCCGACGGACATCTGGCAGGAAAACATCGCGACACCGTCCACATGCACGGTGCAGGCCCCGCACATCGCGGCACCGCAGCCATATTTGGTGCCTATGAGTTTGAGCGTGTCGCGGATCACAAGCAGCAGCATTTCGTCGGGCGTATTCTCAACCTCGACAGGTTGGCCATTCAGGGTGAACTGGGTCATGACGAGCACTCCTTTTGATGTGGGATGTACGATTGTCTTCGGGTGTCGCCCGACGCTGTCGGGTCTTTTCCGTTTGGCTCTTGGCGGTACAATCCTTGCGGTTTGGACGCCGCGGTGCGGCAGTGACGGGGCACTCTGGTCATTCTGATTGGCCTTCCAAAACGCGCCCCGGGCGCATATCGGAGCGGACTGTCACCTGCATGCCGGGCAGAAATGTGCCGTCCGCGTTGTCTATGGTCGCCCAGACCCGGATCGTGCCCGTTTCCGGATCGACCCAGGCAGACGATGCCGTAGGGTGCAGACCGGAGGTCAGGGTCTGCCCGTTGGTTGCCAGAACTTCCAGCTCGACGGTTGCCAGCAGTTGGCCGGTGTCATCGGACCCGACCCGCGCCGCGTGAGACAGCCGCTGGGCATATGGCACCTCGTAGATCAGGCGCACCGGGTTCAGATCGACGATCATGAACAGGGGTGGGTCGCCAGAGCTGAACTCCACTAGGGAGCCGATGCGCACCTTTGGGTCTTCGATGTATCCCGAGATCGGCGCGCGGATGAACGTGTCATCAAATTCCGTTTGTGCCAGATCGAGAGCGTGTTGCGCCAAGTCCCGCTCAGCCTCGGCCAGGGCAAGTTCGGTGCGCGCGCCCAGCACGGTGACTTCGGTGACACTGCCGGATGACGACAGTCTTTCGGCGCGTGACAGCTTGTTTCGCGCTTGCGTCAGCAGGGCCTCTGCTTGGGCCAGGCTCGCTGTGGCCGACGCGTTGCGCAAGGCTTCCAAATCGTTTCGGAGCCGCACCAGAACAGTGCCCGCCTCGACATAGTCGCCTTGGGTCACAAGGACCTTTTCGACGATCCCCTCGGCGCGGCTGTAGACATCCGCTTGCTGCACGGCCTCGATCCGCCCGTCGAATTCGTAGGGCGCGGCCGTGACTGCGCCGCTGAAAAGGACCAACACCACCAACGCAAGGACGGGCCTGTGTATGTGCAACGCCAGCCTCATGGCGCGATCAGGTGGCGTACAATGGGGCCGCTGTCGCGGATATCGAAGGCGCGCAGTTTGTCTTGCGTGTCTTTGTCCTGAACCGACACGCGATCGTGTTGCGCCAGGTGTTCTTCCCAGGACGACACCATGAAGGCTTCGACCCAGAGTTCCGGATCTTCGGCGCTTTGGAACACGCGCCATTCATAGGCCCCATCGCGCCACCGCTCGCCCGCCCATTCGTAAAGCGCGGCAAGGAATGCCTCTGTGTCCTCGGGTTTGATCCGGTATTCGATTTCGACCATGACCGGGCCGCGATCTGTCAATCCGTCCGTGGGCAGCGCCACCTCAGGTGCCGGCCAGTGCATCGAGGGTGTCAGATCCAGATGTTCGCCCTGGCCCAGCTTGAAGTTGCGGGTCAGCACGATCCCCACGATCAACCCGGCAGCGGCGATCAGCAAGGTGGTCGAGGTGGATGTGGCTGTTGCAACCTGGCCCCACATCGCGGACCCGAACGCCATGGAGCCGAAAAACACCATCAGATTGATCGCAAGCCCGCGTGCGCGGACCCAGTTGGGCAGGGCGGTCTGGGCTGACACATTGAACGTAGTGAGCACCGCAATCCAGCTGAAGCCGCCCAGAAGGGCCGCGACATAGGCCAGTGCCGGGCTGGCGGCCGTTGCAAGAACAGCCATGGCAACGGCAGTGCCGACCGTTCCGCCGGCGGCCATTGTGCTGGCATCCACCTTGGCGCGGAATTTCGGCAGGGTCAGTGCCCCCACAACCGCACCCGTGCCTATGAGCGTCAGCAGTATGCCGTAAAGCGTGGCGCCGCCCCCTTCGATGCCCTGCACAACCAAGGGCAGCAGCGCCCAGTAGGCCGAGGCAAAGATGAAGAACGCGAAGGACCGGATCAGGGTCGCCTTGAGCGGGCCGTTATGGGCCACATGGCGCAGGCCGGTCAGCATTGCATTTACCACCGGCTGCGAGGTCTTTTTGGCGTTGCTTTCGTAATTCCACAGGATCAGTGCGCCGATGATCACCAAGTGGCTGACCGCATTGACCGCAAAGGGCGCGGACAGGCTCACCGACGCAATCAGCACCCCGGCCAGCGCCGGACCGATTGCGCGGCTGATATTGATCCCCATCGAGTTGAGCGCGATGGCCGGTTGCAACGCATCGCGCGGGACCAGAGCGGGAACGATCGCCTGCCAGGCCGGTGCCGTGAAGGCGGTGCCGGTCCCAATGGCCAGCGTGAAGACGATCAGGATCACCGGCGTGACCATCTGAAAATGCACCAGCACGGTCAGGACGGAGATCAGCACCAGAAGGATCACGTTGACCGTGATCAGCATTTTCCGCTTGTCCAGCCGATCCGCCAGCGTGCCCGCATAAAGCGCAAACAGGAATACCGGCAGCGTTGTCGCTGCCTGCACCAGAGACACGACAGCAGGCGAGGAATTGAGCGTGGTCATCAACCAGCCCGCGCCCACATCGTGCATCCATGTGCCGACGTTCGAGATCAGCGTGGCCGTCCACAGCAGCGCAAAGGTGCGGTGCCCGAACGGGGCCCAGGCCGACGGGGCGACAGGCGCGGCCCCGGAAGTGGCGCTACCACTGGATGACATCGGAAAGCTCCTCGCGGTGTTTGGTGGCGTAGGCCCGCACAAAGGGGCAGAGCGGCACAATGCGCTGGCCCTTTTGCCGCGCATCAGCGATCAGCCGGGCGGCCAGCGCCTGGGCCAGGCCGCGCCCGCGCAATTCGTCCGGCACGAAGGTGTGGTCCGCGATGATCAGGACAGGCGAGACCTTGGAAATCGTCAGCTCTGCTTCGCTGGCAAAACCCTGGACAGAGGCGCCATAGCGGCCTTTGGTGTCGCTTTCGCTGTAGGTGATGTCTAGTTTGGGGTCGTCCAGCATCGGAAGCCTCCTTTGACTGTCTGGCAAGCGGGCACCTGCCAAAGGCGCCCGCACCGGGATTATTCTGCGGCAAGAATGGGCGTGCCTGCCGCCGCCGCACCGGGCGCGCCAAAGATGGGGACCGGCGACCAGTCGGGCAGTTCCGGCAGGGGGGCCGGTGCATGATCTGCAAAGCGCGCCTTGGCGTGCACGATCTGGCCGCCCGAAAGGGTCAGGTCCGCTTCGATATTGGTGATGTCGTCTTCGGCCACGGCAAAGTAATCGCGGTCAAGCACGGCGATATCGGCCAGCTGACCCGCCATGATCTGACCTTTCTTGCCCTGTTCGCGGCTGAACCACGCGCCTGCCGCCGTCCAGTGGCGCAGCGCATCATGGCGATCCAGCCGGTTCGCCGCATCCCAGATCAGATCGCCGCCACGTCCTTTGCCCGACACCGCCCAGTGAATGGCCAGCCACGGGTTATAGGACGACACGCGGGTGGCATCCGTCCCGGCGGCCAGCGGCGCGCCCGAGGCCATCATCTTTTTCACCGGCATCACGTCGCGCAGGGCGTCCTCACCATAGCGGTCGCGATAGGCCGTGGTCTGAAAGGCGATCCGGTTCTGATAGCTGATCCCGCCGCCCAGCCGCGTGACCCACTCCATCGTCGCCTCGGAAATCGTCTCGCCGTGGTCAAAGATCCAGTTCAGCTCTTCCAGACCCTTGTCCTGACCAATCTCTTCCACAAGGCTCAGCAGGCGGTGCGCGCTTTCCTCGTAGGTGCAGTGAAACCGAATGGGCCAGCGGTTCTCGAACAGAAACTCAAGCACCGGGCGCAGGTCGCTTTCCATGCGCTTGGGCAGGTCGGGCCGGGGATAGCTGAAATCCTCGAAATCATAGGCCGAGGCAACCAGCATCTCGCCCGCGCCCACGCATTTGAGGTAGTCATTGCCTTCGTCCGGTTTGACGACGTCGTTCCATTTCTTGAAGTCGTCCAGTTCGAACATGGGACGCTGCGCAAAAAGCTGATAGCCGATGCGCACGGTCTGTTCGCCGCGGCTGTTCAGCTCGGTGATCACGCCATAATCGTCGGGGTAGTTCAGGAACCCGCCCGCGCAATCCAGTGCGGAAGTCAGGCCCAGCCCGTTCAGCGCCTTGAAATAATGCTTGGTCGAGGTGATCTGTTGCTCAAAATCCAGCTTGGGCGCCATGTCGAGCAACGCATAAAGCGGCTGCGCATTGGGGCGCGCCATAGCCAGGCCGGTCGGGTTGCCATTGTCATCCCGCTCCAACCGGCCCGAGACGAAGGGTTCGTAATAGTGATTGTCGATGCCGAGGTTGCGCAGGGCGGCCTTGTTCAGCCAGGCGCGATCATAGAGGTGCAGCACGTAAACGGGAACGTCCGGGGCGACCGCGTTGATCTCGTCGATGGTGGGCAGACGCTTTTCGGCGAACTGATCCACCGACCAGCCGCCCACGACACGGATCCACTGCCCGGCGGGGGTGCGTTCCGCCTGCGCCTTAAGCATCCGCAGGCCATCGGCCAGCGACGGCACATGATCCCAACGCAGCTCCATGGCAAAGTTGTTGCCTTGCCGGATGATGTGGGTGTGGCTGTCGATCAGACCGGGGATCACCCGTTGCCCGCCCAGATCCACCTTGTTTGTCTCTGACCCGGCAAGCGCAAGGATGTCCTTGTCACTGCCCACAGCGGCGATTTTGTCCGCCGTGATCGCAACGGCCGTCGCCTCGGGCTGGTCCGGGTCCATCGTGGTGATCTTGCCGTTGTGAAGGATCGTATCAGGGGCAGACATGGCTCGTGTCCTTTCGCAAAAGGGTCGCAGCGCAGGCCGTCGCGGCCGCGCATCAGCATGAAATCAAGAGCAGGAGCGCCCCCCGGCCGAAGGTCAGACGAGGAACCGGGAAGGCGCGAGGCAGGGATCTATTCTGCCGCGATGGGGGCAGGCACCGCGTCAAGGCGGGGGCCGGTATGCTTGGACCGCGACGCAGCCTTGTGAACCATGGTGTAGGCATAATCGACACCCATGCCGTAGGCGCCGGAATGCTCGCGCACGATGTCCATGACGGCGTCATAGGTGTCGCGCTTGGCCCAATCGCGCTGCCATTCCAGCAGAACCTGCTGCCACGTCATGGGAATGACGCCTGCCTGGGTCATGCGGTCCATGGAATAGGTGTGCGCGTCCAGCGACGTGCCGCCCGAGGCATCGGCGACCATGTAAATCTCATAGTCGGTGTCATGCAGACAGCTGAGCGCAAACGTCGTGTTGCACACTTCGGTCCAAAGACCCGCGACGACGACTTTCTTGCGGCCCGCAGCGGCGTTTTCGGCCAGGGCATCGCGCACCTTCTGGTCGTCCCAGGAGTTCATCGACGTCCGCTCCAGCAACGGCGTATCTGGCAGAACGTCGAGTATTTCAGGATAAGTGTGGCCCGAAAACGCATCCGTTTCGACGGTGGTGATGGTCGTCGGCACGTCAAACACTTTGGCCGACTTCACCAGGCCGACCACATTGTTTTTCAGGGCTTGCCGGTCCATCGACTGCACACCAAACGCCATTTGGGGCTGATGATCGATGATGATCAGTTGACTGTTTTCGGGCGTGAGGACTTGGGTTTTCGACATGGTTTTGGTCTCCGTTGTCTAGAGGTGAAGAGGTCAGGTGGTTTCGGTTTCTCGCGACGTGGCGGACGTCTCTGTTTGCGTCACGGCAAAGGATTTCTGGTGCAGGCATTTGGCCACGACATCCGAGTGACCGCGCATCCATTGCACAGCCGCTTCGCCCGCCAGCATGCCGAGAAGGCCAAGCAGTGCGATAATGGGCGGGGCGGGACTTCGGACAGCGATCAGGCCGTAGATCACGCCGATCCCGAGGCCCGCTGCCAGTGATATCAGGTAGGGTTGCCAGGTCATGTTTGGTCTCCTTGCATTCGGAGTGTCGCGGGATGGGTTGCTTGTGCCGTCAGCGCCGCTTGGATGTCAGGTGCGTTGCGCTGACGAATGTGCGTCGGGTCCGAGAGCTGGCCGAACGCGACCATGTGACGGCTGTCGCGCGACCCGTTTTGGGGGCGTGCGCGTGTTGCTGTTTCATGTCTCTTGAGCATCTGTCCTAAGCATCGCTGATGTCAGCTGATAATGGAGGCCCAATTTCCCCTCGACAAAGCAGAAATTCTGCGGGCATGGTTTAGCCACGCTAAACCATGTAAATGTGCCAAAATGCCGTTTCGCAGACTGCCTTCCCTCCATGCACTGCGGGCCTTTGAGGCCTGCGCACGGCTGATGTCGTTCAAGAATGCCGCCGACGAATTGGCGGTGACACCCGGTGCCGTCAGCCAGCAGATCAAGGCGTTGGAGGCCGATATGGGTGTCACTCTGTTCAACCGCCTGCCGCGCTCGGTCACCCTGACCGAAGAGGGCCATCTGCTGTACCCCCGCGTTGCGGACAGTTTTCGGCACCTGCGCGAGGCGGTCGATCTGGTCCGTCCGCCCAAGCGCAAGAGATTCCGGATCAGCACGATCGCATCGATCATCGTGATCTGGCTGATGCCGCGCATGCAGCGGTTTTCCGACCTGCACCCCGATCTTGAAACCAGCATCTCTGCGAATGTTCCGATTGATCCATTGAATGACGATGGCCCTGACGTCGAGATCCGCTATGGGCTTCCGCCGCCTGACACGATCTATGCGCGCAAGCTGTTTGACGAGTTTCTGATGCCGCTGGCCAGTCCCCAGCTTTTGAAAAACCTCGACATTCGCAAACCGCAGGACATCACCCGCGCCCGGTTGCTGAGCGAGGGCAGCCTGACCCTTTTGCAGGGCAGATCGGAATGGGAGATGTGGTTTGCAAAGGCAGGCCTGCCGATGCTGGAAACCGCGCATTTCTTGCGATTTGACGGATGGGCGGGGGATTTCGTTGTGCACGCCGCCGTTGAGGGCAATGGCATCGCCTTGGGTCGCGCGTTCCTGACCCACCGCGCCCTCAGCGAGGGACGGCTGGTCTGCCCGTTTGGACCGACCGTAGACACCGGAACTGCCTACTACGTGGCCTGTCCGAAGGGGCGTGAAAATGAACCGCATATCCGTTCCTTCATGGATTGGACTGAGGCCGAGGCGGCGATCCTGTCGACGCTGAAAGCGCTGAAGGATGCCGTCCGCTAACTGTGCTCAGGCCGCGAAATGAGCGGCCAAAGCATTGATTTCGGTTTGACGCAGCTCGTGGCCACCGTCGTGTATGTCGGTTGTCACCTGCGCGCCCTGAGCGGCAAACCAACCGATCAGTTGTTCGCTGAGTGGCCAGGGCGTGATCGGATCCCGCTTGCCCGCGGTGACAAGGATCTTGCGCCCCGCCAGCCCCGGCTGATCGTCCGGCTGCCACGTCACCAGCGGGTGCAATAGCCCGGCGCGATCAAACAGATCGGGCCGTTTTAGCAGAACAGACGCCAGGATATTGGCCCCGTTGGAATAGCCAAAGGCATAGACCGGGCTATTGGGATGGGCCGCGCGATGCGCTTCGACATAGGCAACCATCTTGTCGGTCGCCCGCGCAAGATCCTCCATGTCATAGACGCCTTCGCCGGTGCGCCGAAAGAACCGCGACGCACCCATTTCCGACACGTCCCCGCGCGGCGAGACGATCCCGCCGCCGGGCACGAGGTGCCCGGCCAGTTCAAAGAGCTGATGTTCATCGCCGCCAGTGCCGTGCAGGGCAAAGACCAGAGGTCGTCCGGCATCCGGCGCCCGCGTTTGCGCGGTATACAGGTCTGTGGACATATCGCCCTCCGTCAGGCTGCGATCGGCGGCAACAGCGCCTCGATCTTGTCGCGATGCGGCTCGTAGCGGGACGGCAGCTTGAGGGCCTGGCCCAGATGCGCCGTATCTTCGTCCCGATCAAAGCCCGGTTCGTTGGTGGCAATCTCAAAGAGCACACCGCCCGGTGTCCGGAAATAGATCGCCCAAAAATAGTCGCGGTCGATCACGGGCGTGACCTGATACCCGGTATCCATCAGCGCCTGACGCACGCGCAGTTGTGCGGCCCGGTCATCGACGGCAAAGGCGATGTGATGCACCGACCCCGTACCCTGATCCGCCGTGGGTGCCGCGTTTGAAAGACGCTCAACATCGATGGTGTCGGCCGCGTTGCCGCCTTCGATCACAAAACGGGTGACATCGCCCTCGGTTTCGGCTTTCTGGTATCCCATGAAGCCCAGAAGCTCGGCTGTGGCATCCACCTCGCGCAGGGCAAAGCGTGCACCCCGGAAGCCAAAGACGCCCGTGTCATCGCCAATGCCGCCGCCCGTCCATGCGGACCGGCCCCGCGCATCGCTTTCCACCAGCGCGAACCCGTCGCCGTCCGGGCCGTCAAAGGCCAGTCGCTTCTCGCCGAATGCGGTGCCTTCGGCCAGGCCGGTTACACCTTTCGCGGCCAAATGATCGCGCCAGAAGCGCAGGCTGCCTGTCGGCACGGCGAATTCGGTTGTGCCAACCTCGCCCGCCCCGCGACGGCCCTTGGGCATCTGACCAAACGGGAAATAGGTCATCACCGAACCCGGCGTGCCAGTCTCGTCGCCATAGTAGAGGTGATAGACGTCAGGCGCGTCAAAATTGACGGTCTTTTTCACGCGGCGCAGTCCCAGCGTGTGGGTGAAGAAGTCGTTGTTCGTGTTGGCGTCTGCCGCCATGGATGTGACGTGGTGCAGACCTTTGATGTCCTTGATCATCCTGTGTTCCTCGGCGTTTGATTGCGTTGGATCACAAATGGCATTCCTATTGTTGAAGTGAATAGCCAACGATGTATCTATATTGTTGATGAAAACAGAATAATGGGCCCCGCATGATTGAGCTAAAGCCGATCCGTGTCCTGCGCGCTGTGTCCGATCTCAAAAGCTTCACCCATGCTGCGCGTGAGCTGGGACTGGCCCCGGCCTCGGTCACACGCATCATTTCTCAACTGGAACAGGATCTTGGCGCGCAACTGCTGGTGCGCACGACGCGGCAAGTGGCGCTGACCAGCGCGGGTGCGATGGTTCTGGCGCGCTACCGGCCGCTGCTTGAAGGCTTTGAAGAGGTCACCGAAGACCTGCAGCGCGCCATTCGTCCGGACCAAGGGCAATTGCGGCTGACGGCACCTGTCTCGTTGGGCGTGGCCTTGCTGCCCCAGGTCGTCGCTGGTTTCCGGCTCGCCTTTCCGAACATCTCGGTCGAGATCAATTTTACCGACACGCTGCTCGATGTGATCGAGGAAAACTGCGACCTTGCCATTCGCGTGTCCGGTCCGCCAACTGACAAATCAACGATCTGGCGCAAGCTGTGCGAGGTTCCCCGCCGCTGTGTCGCGGCCCCGTCCCTGTTCGAGCGTGTCCCCACCCCCTTGCATCCCGATGATCTGAACCGAGACCTGCTGATGTCATACAGCGCCCAGGGTGCTGCGGAGCTTTGGGACTTGCGCCAGTCTGACAAAAAACGCGCTGTCCGTGCAGGAACCAAAGTGATCTCGAACAACGGAGATTTCTTGTACGCGCTGGCCCTGGCCGGAGAGGGCATCTGCGTCCTGCCCGATTTCATCACCAGTGCCGGGCTGTCCTCGGGCCGCGTTGTGGAGGTTCTGCCGGGCTGGTCGATACCCTGGCTGTGGCTGACCCTGTTTTACCCGCCTTACGAGCAGTTGCCCCCCGTGGTTAGCACATTCGCCGACTACTTCGAGCAATTTGTAAACGATCACCCGAACCTGGATATCGTCTCCTGATTTCTCGGGTCCCATCTGCGTCCAGATCGGTGGCACGGCGGCCTTGACGCAGTTATGCGCCCGACGTGGCACCGTTCAGCCCCTTGGACCAGACCGAAGCGCAGGAGCTTTTGTCAGATCTCTATTGAACGGGACAGGCTGAAGTGCATGAGCCCCCCGGGTCAGATTAGGCCCTGTTGGCCATGCTTCATAATAGAACCATATTTCTTTCGACAGAAATTCATTCGTGCTTTTTTAACCCACTAATCGCATGAATTCGACATAAGACGCGTCATCCGGACGCTAGAGTTACGACCGATATCTTTCCAACGAACATGACACCGTGGGAAGCGTTCACTTTGATCACCTCCCGCGTGGTGGTGCGATACCTTTTCTTCACCACAGTGGCTTTTGTCGTCTTCTACATCATCCTCTAGGAGCCACTTTGATTTTGCAAAATCCAAAAGCGGATGCCGAGGCTCACGGACTGCGGTCGTGATGTGACGCAACCAGATGTCGCCACATGTGCCATGCGGTGTTGGCACCTGGTGCCCGAAGCAGACATCGGTGCAGTCCGCAGCATTCGACAGTTTGGGCGCTTTCAGAGCGTTCTCTGCGCATTCGGTGTACGGCTGCTATTACAAATGTCGGCCAGACCGGAAGGTCACCTGCTGATCTTCCACCCGTGGATATCTGGCCTGGCGGCGCTACCATCCGGGCATGTCTCTCGAAACCCAACGCAGACTGGCCGCCATCGTGGCGGCGGATGTCGTGGCCTATTCGCGCCTGATGGAGGCGGATGAGGCCGGCACGCTGGCCACCATGCGGGCGCACCGGCGCGATCTCTGGGCGCCGCTGGTGAAGAAATTTGGCGGGCGTATCGTTGGCGGGGCAGGTGATTCCATCCTCATCGAATACTCCAGTGCGGTTGCAGCCGTGGAAAGCTCCATCGAGGTGCAGATGGGCATGGCCGAGCGCAACGCCGGCCTGCCGGACGGCCAGAAGATGCTTTTGCGCGTCGGCATCAATATCGGCGAGGTGATCGTGGCCGATGACGACATTTTCGGCGATGGGGTGAATATCGCCGCTCGTCTGCAGGCGCTGGCCGATCCCGGCGGCATTGCGCTCTCGGACAAGGTCAGGAATGAGATCTGCGGCCGCATGCTGGTGCGGCTGCAAGACTGCGGCGAGCAATATGTGAAGAACATCTCGGAACCCCTGCGTGTCTGGCGCTGGGTGCAAGGGCAGGGGGATGCGGGCGGCATGCCGGTCGAGATGTCCAAAGCTGATGCTTCTGATAGCTTCCCGTCTATCCTGGTGCTGCCGTTTGAGAATATGTCGGGCGACCCTGAGCAGGAATTCTTCACCGATGGCATCACCGAAGATCTGCTCACGGAACTCGCCCGTTTTCACGGCCTGACCGTGATCTCACGCACCACCAGTTTCGCCTTGAAAGGCAGCAGCCTCAGCGTGCCGGAGCTGGCCCGGAAGGCGGGGGCGAAATACGTCGTAGAAGGCTCGGTGCGAAAGGCTGGCAACCGGCTGCGCATCACCGTGCAGCTGATCGACGCGGCCAGTGACAATCACATCTGGGCCGAGAAATACGACCGGAATATTGAAGACATCTTTGACATCCAGGATGAGGTCACACAGACCATCGCCTCGGTTGTGCCCGGCCGGCTGGAAGCCGCGGTGCGTAAAAGCGCTGCGCGCAAACCGCCCGGGAATATGGCGGCGTTTGAGGCGGTGATCACCGGCAAAGTGCTGCACCACCGCAGCAACCCTGAGGACAATGCGCGCGCGCAGGTCTTGCTCGACAAGGCGATAGAGCTGGATCCCGGTTATGCCCATGCCCACGCTTGGCGGGGTTGCGTCCTTGGGCAGGCTTGGGCCAACGGCTACGTGGAGGACCGGGACGCGCTGATCCCGCTTATCGAGGCGGAACTGCACAAGGCGCTGGCGCTGGACGAGAACGACAGCGACGTGCACCGGATTCTGGCCGCAGTGAGCCTGCTTTACGGCGAATTCGACAAGGCTGCTTTCCACCAGGAGCGCGCGGTGACACTGAACCCCAATGATGATCTCATTGTGGTGCAGCAGGGCGAGATCCTGACCTGGCTGGGCCAGCCCGAAGAGGGCGCAGAGTGGATCCGGAAGGCCATGCGCCTCAACCCGTTCCACCCGGAACGTTTCTGGGCGCACCTGGGCCGCGCGCATTTCTGTGCCGGGAAATATGCCGAAGGGCTGGAGGCTTACCGCCATGTGGGCACACCTAACCACCTGACGCTGGCCTGGAAAGCCGCCTGCGCGCAGCAGGCAGGCGATGCAGATACCGCTCGGCAGTCCCTGAGGGATGCGCAGGCGCAGCTGACGGGCCTGTCTCTCGCGGATCTGCGCGGTGCCACTCACTTCCGCAATGCCGAAGGGTGGGACAGATTCGCCGCCGCCCTGAAAGCGGCTGGTCTTCCGGCCGGCGCGGAGGCGGGCTGAGCGCTCCACTGCCCGATTTCGGCGCAGCAACCAGCAACGCAAAAGGCAGGCCCGGAGGCCTGCCTATTTAGGAGGTGAATTGCGGATTGTCAGCCTGCGGCGCGTTCTCCAGGGCGGAAGCCGATGTCGCCTGAAGCGGTGAAGCGTCCGCTGTTGGTGCGCTCGATCTTGCCTTCACGCAGCAGCAGACCGAAGGAACGCAGCCCGTCTTCGCGGTTGAAATCCGTGCTGCTAAGCTGCTGAACCTTGTTCATCAGCTGCGGCCGGGAGAACTGCTCGCGCCCTTCAACAAAGCTCATGTAAGACGCGGCGGCTTCCAGCAGCTCGTGCAGTTCCACTGCACCGCTTTCTTCGGCATAAGCAGCAAAGCCGCCCTCGATCCCGTGACTGTCGAGCTCGGCCTCCTCTGCGCGGAAGGAGGAGATGCGGCGCGGGCGCACAGGGCCTGCGGCGGCGACTTCGGTTTCCGGGGAATCAACGCGTTGTTCCGCCACCAGTTTCAACGGCGCAGGGCGTGCGTCCGGCTCGGGACGGCGCGGGCTTCGGCCAGCCGCAGCGGCCGGGCGGCGCGGACGCACCACGCTGGCCGGATCATCGCGGTAGATGTCTTCCTCGTCGCCAGAGCCGTGTGAGCCGCCAGCCGCACGTTCCGCTTCGGCGGCGGCCACGGCGGCCCGCAGGCGGCTGTAGGTCTCGCGCGAGTTCTCGCTTTCGGCGGTGCCAAGCTTTTCGTCGGCAGCGGCCATCAGCCGGCTGATATCGTTCTCCTGGGCCTCTTCCTGCGGCGCACCGGCCGGGTGGTCCGGCACATCGGTCCCGCCGCCGGGGGCTTCGTCCCCGTCACCCGCCTCAGCAAGGTCATCCAGCTCTGCCAGGCCGGCGGCACTGTCATCACCGGTGCTGCGCAACTCGGCTTCAACCGCAGCGAGCTCGCGCAGCATATCGGCCTCGTCTTCCGCGCTGAGGCCACCTTCGGCCATGGGTTCAGCGACATCCGAGTCGGGGGCTTCTGGCTCTTCCCCGTCCAGCGGTTCCAATTCACCCGAGGCAATGGCTTCGTCGATCTGCGCGCGTTTCACGCGGACAATGCGGGCTTTGGCCGGGCGGGCAGGCGCGACCGGTGCAGATGCCTCCGGGGCAGGCGCCTCCTCCGGAGCAAGGAGGTTGGAGCTATCGGCGTCCCCGTCCCCGTCCCTGTCAGCGGCTTCGTCAAGGCCGCCGAACAGGCTGTCTTCTGCTTCTTCCGCTTCATCAGCCTCCGCTTCCTCGGCCGCGCTGCTGGTGCCTGTCAGATCCAGGTGGTCGAGCGTCCAGGCGATGTCGTCTTCGCGGTCTTCGGCGGGGTCTTGTGCGTCCGTCTCAGAGCCGGTCTCGCCCAGGGCCTGCGAAATATCACCAGCGGCGTCTTCCAGAAAGGCATCTGCGTGTTCGTCTTCGGAGTATTCCTCCTGCGTCCCGGCCGTGCCGCGGGCAACCACATCACGAATGCGCTGCAATTTGGCGGCGATGCTGTCGGCGGCGGGCGCGGTCCCTTGCGGAGCGGGTTCGGCCACGTCTTCGATCAGGGTGTCTTCCGCCTCGGCTTCCACCTCTTCAGCGTCCACGGCCACAGGCGCAGGCTCAGACTCCGGCTCGCGCCCGGCAAGGGGTTCGGGATCCGGCTGGAGGGCGGGCTCAACAGGTGTTTCGGGCTCTGCCGGGGTGGCAGTCTCTGCAACCCGGGTTTCAGCGGCCTCAACTTCAGGTGCCTGAGCAGGCTCTGCTTCGGCCGGGGCCGGTTGGGGTGCCGGTTGTGCCGGGGCTGTCTCAGCGGGTGCTTCAGCGGCCGGTTCTGCCGGTGCAGGCGCGGCAGCGGCGGCCGGAAGGGCAGCTGTTGCTGCACGCAGGTGCACGCCCTCGCCGTCGGCACGGGCTTCGACCTGGCGGGCGATCTCGCGCTGGGCGATGCGGGCCAGCACATCGGCGTCCGGTTGCGGCGGTTCAGCGCCGAAGTAACGGTCATCTGCGGCCAGGTCGCGGAAGTATTCCGCAATCACTTTCATCGTGCCAAAAGAGTCTTCAAACCCTTCCAGCGTGCAGGAAAATGTGCCGTATGAAACCGTCAGTACTTTGTTGTTCTGTACCATCGGATGCTCGTCCTCACCAAGGTTGTTGCCGCTCAGATAACTGGGCCAGAGCGACAAATTCAGCCCGAATCCGTGCAATTGATCGTATCATTTTGTGACCAGATTGTGGCCTGTTTCCAAATCTGCGAGAAACCGCGCATGAACAAAGCGATTGTTGAAAGTAAAGAACCGTTAACCCTTGTGGGCGGCGGCACCCTTTTCAAAGGCGACCTGGAGGCCGCTTTGGCCCTGGCGCCAAGGCTGGTTGCTGCCGATGGCGGTGCCGGGGCCGCGCTGGCGGCGGGATACATGCCCGAGGCGGTGATCGGCGACTTTGATTCGCTGACGCCCGGGATGCGGGCGCAGCTGCCGGAAGCAAGCCTGCATCCGATCCCGGAACAGGACAGCACCGATTTCGGCAAGGCGCTGCGCAGCATATCCGCGCCTCTGGTGCTGGGCGCCGGGTTTCTGGGCGACCGGGTGGATCATCAGCTGGCCGCATTCAACGTGCTGGTGCAGCCGGGGCGCTGTCCTTGCATCATCCTCGGTGCGACCGAGGTGATCTTTCACCTGCACCGCGAGACCCGCCTGCCAGTGGAGGCCGGGGATTTGGTCTCCCTGTTCCCGATGCAGCCGGTGACGGCGCGCTCGGAAGGGCTGGAATGGCCTCTTGAGGGTCTGAAGATGTCGCCTGCGGGTCAGATCGGCACCTCGAACCGGGCGCTGGGCCCTGCGGTGGTCCGCCCGGACGGGCCTGGGCTATTGTGCATGATCCCGCGGCGGCACTTGGCGGCGCTCATACCTGAGGTTGCGCAGGCTCCGCGCTGAGGCTGCGAGCGGCGCGCCGGGCCTCGGCGCCCTCGCGCAGCACCACATAAAGGCCCGCACCGACGGTCACGCCAATGCCCGCCAGCGCCATCCCGTTGGGAAACTCCCGGAAGATCAGCCAGCCGATCAATGCGGCGACCGGGATTTCCAGATATTGCATCGGCGCCAGCGTGGCCGACGGAGCGTAGCGCAGGCTCCAGGTCATCAGCAGGTGCGCCAGGGTGCCAAGCACTCCGATGGCAGCCAGCAGCCAGAGGGTTCCCCTGTCCGGGGTCACCATCTGCAGCTCGGCAATGCCCATCTTTTCGCCGAACAGCAGCACGGGCGCCAGGATCACGCAGGCCATGACGCCAGAGACCGTTTGCAGGCCGATCGGGTCGGTCTCCTTGGCGATCTGGCGGGTGGTGAGCATGAAGAATGAAAAGATCACCGCCACGCCCAGCGGCCAGAGCGCATGGGCGCCCACGGCGGCAAAGCTGGGCTGGATCACCAGCAGCGTGCCAGCAAATCCCACGACTGAGGCGCTGATGCGGCGGATGCCGACAGTTTCGCCCAGCACGTATTTGCCGAGAAACAGCATGATGAAGGGCATCACGAAGGCAATCGCCACCGCATCGGCCAGCGGCAGGTGGCGCAGGGCGGTGACCATGCAGCCGATGCCGGCGATGTGCAGCAGCGTGCGGCGCAGCGTCAGCCGCAGCACACGTCCGCGCATCCGCCAAGGGCGGTTGCCGGCAATGACCAGCGGTGCCAGAAGCAGGGACTGTACGGCAAAGCGGACCAGCAACAGCTGGCCCAGGGGCACGGTTGCCCCCAGAAGCTTTGCCACGGCGTCGCCCAACGGCGCGGTTACACAAAACCCCAGCATCAGAAAAATGCCGAGAAGCGGACGGTCGTGACTCATGCTGCACACGTTAAGCGCGCGTAAGTTTCCGGGCAAGCCTCCGTAAGTTTACGTTACGTCAAGACTCAGCAGTTGGGCACGTTCACCGCAAGGCCCCCAAGCGAGGTTTCCTTGTATTTCTCGTGCATGTCGGCGCCGGTCTGGCGCATGGTCTCGATCACCGCATCCAGCGGCACAAAATGCTGGCCGTCGCCGCGCAGCGCCAGCGAGGCGGCCGACACGGCCTTGATCGCCGCCAGCCCGTTGCGCTCGATACAGGGGATCTGCACCAGGCCTTTGACCGGATCGCAGGTCATGCCGAGGTGGTGCTCCAGTGCGATCTCAGCTGCGTTCTCGACCTGCTCGGGGGTGCCGCCCATGACCGCGCAAAGCCCGGCAGCAGCCATGGCGGCGGCAGAGCCGACCTCGGCCTGGCAGCCGGCCTCGGCGCCTGAGATCGACGCGTTGTATTTCACCAGCCCGCCGATGGCGGCGGCGGTCAGCAGGAAGTCTTCGATATGGGATTCAGACGCGCCGGGCACGTGGTCCAGATAGTAGCGCAGCACTGCGGGCATGGTGCCGGCAGCCCCATTGGTGGGCGCGGTGACAACCTGGCCGCCGGCGGCGTTCTCCTCGTTGACGGCCATGGCATAGACGCTCATCCAGTCGTTGATGGTATGGGGCGCGGTCAGGTTCATGCCGCGTTCCGCCATCAGCGCGTCATAAATGCCTTTGGCGCGGCGGCGCACATTCAGCCCGCCGGGCAGGATGCCGTCGCGGGTCAACCCGCGCTCGATACAGTCGTTCATCACCTGCCAGAGCCGGGCAGAGCCCTTGGCGAAGCTTTCGGCGCAGCCGCGGGCGATCTCGTTCTCGCGCTTCATCTGGGCGATTGACTTGCCGCTTTTCTTAGCCATCTCCAGCATTTCGGCGGCACTGTGGAAGGGGTAGGGGATGGGCGCGCCATCATCGGTGTCCTTGCCCTCGGCCAGCTCTTCCTCGGTCAGCACAAAACCGCCGCCGACAGAGTAGTAGACCTGCCGCAGGATCACATCGCCCTGGGCGTCGGTGGCCATCAGGATCATGCCGTTGGCATGGCCGCTCAGCGCATGGTCATAGTCAAAGACCAGGTCTTTCTTGGGGTCGAAGGAGAGCGCGTCCAGACCTTCAGGATGCACCTTATGAGTGGCGGAGATCCCGGCCAGCGCCGCTTCGGCCTTCTCGTCATCATAGGTGTCGGGCAGGAAGCCGGCCAGGCCAAGGATGGTGGCGCGGTCGGTGGCATGGCCGACGCCGGTGAAGGCGAGCGAGCCGTGCAGCGAAGCTTTCAGGCCCGCAAATTGGAACGGCGAGGCACGCATCAGGTCCAGGAAGCGTGCGGCGGCCACCATCGGACCCATGGTGTGGCTGGAGGACGGGCCGATGCCCACTTTGAACATGTCGAAGACGGAGAGGAACATCAGGTGGCTGATCCTTCTGGGGGATTTGGGTGTTCTGGGGCAGTAAAGGGGCGGGCATTCAGCCCTTCGGCGGTGATTGCGGCTTGGGTGCTGGCGCGGTTTTCCAGCTGCTCGCAGATCCCGTAAAGCGCCGGGTAGCGGGACAGATCAAACCAGCTTCGGTCATAACCTGCCGGATAAAGCGCCATCCAGCGCAGCTGGCAAGCCAGGTAAAGGTCCAGAACCGAGGGCTGGGCGGAACCCAGCCAAGACGCGCCCGCCGCGGCGTCGAAATTCCGCAGGTGGGTGTCGAGCCGCCGTGTCAGCTGGCGGCGCACTGCGGCCTGGGCCGCGGCATCGGGGCCGGCGTATTTTTCCGTATAGAACAGCATGCGCAGATCGGCGTGCAGCGTGTTGGAGGCGCAGAGCAGCCATTTCAGGAAGCCGGCGCGCTCTGCGCTGGGTGGGGCAGGGGCCAGCGCGCCGTGGCGGTCGGCCAGCCACAGGAGGATCGCGGCGGTCTCGAAAATCGGCCCGTCCGCGGTTTCCAGCACCGGGATCAGCCCGTTGGGATTGATCGCCCGGTAGGCCGCAGAGTTCTGTGCGTCCCGTTTCCGGTCCACCAGCACCGTTTCATAGGGCAGGCCCAGCTCCTCCAGCGCCAGGCGGATCACCAGCGAGGCGTTGTCGGGGGCATAATGAAGGCGCAAGGGTTCTGTCATGGGGCTTATCTAAAACCAACTTTGGCAGGGATAAGGGCCGATTCCGACGTTTCCGAAAGGAAACGCGCATTTGACCCATATGTTTTGGTGACGCCGTTATGCAGAGCGGGCTGACGCCCGCACCCCTTGAGCCTCCCTCCGGCCCTTGCAGACCGGACGGCGGCGGCTGGCGCGCGCTGCAATTGGCCCTCGCACAGGCCGGTTGCTTTCCGTATAAGGCCTTGAAACCGCTTTTTTGGAGCTCAAGCCATGACCGGAGACCTGTCGCCGATCGACAAGGCCAAATTCGTTGCTGCGAAACATGCTGCCGGCATGGTTGAAGACGGCATGCGGGTGGGGCTGGGCACCGGGTCTACTGCCGCCTGGCTGGTGCGCTGCATCGGCGAGATGGTGCGCAACGAGGGCCTGAAGATCCGCGGCGTGCCGACCTCCACCCGCACCGCCGAACTGGCGCGGGATGTGGGTATCGAGGTGGTCAGCCTGGACGAGGCCAAGTGGCTGGACCTGACGATTGATGGCGCAGATGAGTTTGATGCCGACCTCAACCTGATCAAAGGCGGCGGCGGCGCGCTGTTGCAGGAGAAGATCGTGGCGACCGCCTCCGATCAAATGGTGGTGATCGCGGATGCCGCCAAGGAAGTGGACACATTGGGGGCTTTCCCGCTGCCGGTGGAGGTCATTCCCTTCGGCTGGCAGACCACCCAGGCGCTGCTGGAAGAAACGCTTATTTCCATGGATGTTATGGGGCGCAACTCTACCCTGCGGATGAATGGCGAAGCGCCATTTGTGACGGATGAGGGCAACCACATCCTGGACCTGCATCTGAACCGTATTGGCAATGCAAGGCAACTCGCTTTGGTGCTGAACCAGATCCCCGGGGTGGTTGAAAACGGGCTGTTCATCGATATCTGCGACACGGTGATCATCGGACATGGGGACGGCAAGGTGGAAGCGCGCGACATCAACGAAGGCACGGTTGAACACGACCGGCTGGATTTCGCGGAAAGCGACAACCTGTTCACCGACCTGAAAGACTGAAAAGGGCAAATTCATGAGCTTTGACTACGATCTCTTCGTCATTGGCGGCGGCTCGGGCGGTGTGCGTGCGGCGCGGGTAGCCGCGGGTGAGGCCGGTGCAAAAGTGGCGCTGGCAGAGGAAGACCGCTATGGCGGCATCTGTGTGATCCGCGGCTGCGTTCCGAAGAAGCTGATGGTCTTTGCCTCCGAGTATTCCACCATGGTGGATGACGCGCAGGCCTATGGCTGGGACATCCAGCCGGGTGCCTTCAGCTGGGACCGCTTCAAAGGCAAGCTGCACGCGGAACTGGACCGGCTGGAAGGCATCTACCGCAAGCTTCTGGCCAACAGCGGCGTCGACAGTTTCGATGCGCGTGCCAAGCTGGCCGACGCCCATACTGTGGAGCTGTCCGACGGCCGCCGCTTCACTGCCAAACATATCCTGATCGCCACCGGCGGCTGGCCGACCGTGCCGGAGTTTCCGGGGTCGGATCTGGCGATTACCCCGAATGAGATCTTCAATCTGGAAACGCTGCCGGAGAGAATCCTGATCGTTGGCGGCGGCTATATCGCATCGGAATTTGCGGGCATCATGAACGGGCTCGGCGTGAAGACCACGCAGTTCTATCGCGGGCCCCAGATCCTGCGCGGCTTTGACGAGGAAGCCCGCAATGTGATCGCCGAAGGCATGGTGGAGGCGGGCGTGGATCTGCGGCTGAATACCAATGTCGTGGAAATGCGCGAAGAAGGCGGCAAGATCCGGGTCATCGACACGGACGGCAAGGAACAGCTGTTTGACAAGGTGATGTATGCCACCGGCCGCGCCCCCAATGCCGATAACCTCGGCCTGGAGGAGCTGGGCATCGAACGCGGCCGGGGCGGAGCGATCACCGTGGACGAGTACAGCCAGACCGGCGTGCCGTCGGTCTATGCCATCGGCGATGTGACCGACCGGGTGAACCTCACTCCGGTGGCAATCCGCGAAGGCATGGCTTTTGTGGAAACCGTCTTCAAGGGCAACCCGACCAGCCCGGATCATGACCTGATCCCGACGGCGATCTTCACCCAGCCCGAGATGGGCACCGTGGGCCTGTCAGAGGAAGAGGCACGCGAACAGGAGCCGATCGAGGTCTATGCGGCCACTTTCAAGCCGATGCAGCAGTCCTTTGCAGGGCGGGCGCAACGTGTTCTTATGAAACTGGTTGTAAGCAAGGCCAGCCGTAAGGTTCTGGGCTGCCATATTGTGGCGCCGGGGGCCGGTGAGATGATCCAGCTGGCGGGCATTGCCGTCAAGATGGGCGCAACCAAGGAAGACTTCGACCGGACCGTGGCGGTGCATCCGACCATGTCCGAAGAACTGGTAACACTGAAGACACCTGTCCGCACCGCTTGAATTGCGGCGCAAGATGCACAGGTAAAAGGACAATCGCCGCTCCGGTAAGGGGCGGCTTGATAAGGATAGGAGACAGATGGCGGGTAATAGCGGCGGGCCATGGGGGGGCGGAGGCTCTTCCGGCGGCGGAGGCAACCGGGGCAATAACGGCGGCGGCAACAACGGTGGCGGTAAAGGCCCCGGTGATGACGGACCGCAGATTCCCGAAATCGACGAGCTGGTCAAGAAAGGCCAGGAACAGCTGCGCGTCCTGATGGGCGGACGCGGCGGTCAGGGCGGCGGCCGTGGCGGCCGGCGCGGTGGCGGCGGCTCGCAGCCCCCGATCTTCACCAAGGGCACCCTGGCCATTGGCGCGGTTGCGGCCGTGGTCCTGTGGGGCATGGCGAGCTTTTATACCGTGAAGCCGGAAGAACAGTCCGTTGAACTGTTCCTGGGCGAGTATTCCGCCACCGGAGAGCCGGGCCTGAACGTGGCACCTTGGCCCTTTGTCACCTACGAGGTGATCCCGGTGCGCGTGGAGCAGACTGAACACATCGGCGCAGGATCGCGCGGGGGTGATGCGGGCCTGATGCTGACCGGCGATGAAAACATCATCGACGTGGATTTCCAGGTGGTCTGGAACATCAACGATCCGGCAAAATACCTGTTCAACCTGCGCGACCCGCAGCGCACCATTCAGGCGGTGTCTGAATCGGCCATGCGCGAGATCGTCGCCCAGTCCGACCTGGCGCCGATCCTCAACCGGGACCGCGGCATCATTGCTGAACGCCTGGGCGAGCTGATCCAGTCCACGCTCGACAGCTATGACAGCGGCGTCAGCATCATCCGGGTCAACTTTGACCAGGCCGATCCGCCCGAGCCGGTGAAAGATGCCTTCCGCGAAGTGCAATCCGCCGGTCAGGAACGCGACCGTCTGGAAAAACAGGCCGACGCCTATGCCAACCGCAAACTTGCGGGCGCACGGGGTGAAGCCGCGCAGACGCTGGAAGAAGCCGAAGCCTACCGCGCCCAGGTGGTCAATGAAGCCTCGGGTGAGGCAAGCCGTTTCTCGGCAGTTCTGACCGAATACAACAAGGCACCGGAAGTGACCCGTATGCGTCTCTATCTGGAAACCATGGAAGAGGTCATGCGCCGCGTTGACAAGGTCATCATCGATGACAATGCCGGCGGTGAAGGCCAGGGCGTTGTGCCCTATCTGCCGCTCAATGAGCTGCGCAAATCACCGGAGGGGAACTGATGCGGAAAACCACTTTTATTCTGCCGGTCCTGGTTCTGGCGGTGATCACCCTTCTGTCCTCGATCTTTATCGTGGACGAGCGTGAAAAGGCGCTGGTTCTGCAGTTCGGCCAGATCAAATCGGTGAAGGAAGACCCCGGTCTCGCCTTCAAGATCCCGCTGATCCAGAACGTCGTCACCTATGACGACCGGATCCTCAGCCGCGAAGTTGGCCCGCTGGAAATCACTCCGGAAGATGACCGCCGCCTGGTGGTTGACGCCTTTGCGCGCTACCGGATCACCGATGTGCGCCAGTTCCGCCGCGCGGTGGGTGCCGGCGGTATTGCCACGGCCGAAACCCGTCTGGATTCGATCCTGCGGTCGCAGACACGTGCGATCCTGGGTACCGTCAGCTCGGATGACATCCTGTCCTCTGACCGGGCCACCCTGATGCTGCGCATCCGTAACGGCGCGATTGCCGAAGCGCGTGCGCTGGGTCTGGAAGTCATCGACGTTCGCCTGAAACGCACCGACCTGCCGCAGGCCAACCTTGAAGCCACTTTTGCCCGGATGCGGGCCGAACGTGAGCGGGAAGCGGCGGATGAGATCGCCCGCGGTGAAGAAGCCGCACAGCGGGTTCGTGCCCAGGCCGACCGTACCGTGGTCGAGCTG